>NZ_JBEXCR010000020.1:0-151934 GCF_040605375.1 Nonomuraea sp. NPDC005650 | reverse complement strand
GTCGTGGAGTCGTGGAGTCGTGGAGTCGTGGAGTCGTGGAGTCGTGGAGTCGTGGAGTCGTGGAGTCGTGGAGTCGTGGAGTCGTGGAGTCGTGGACGCGGGTCGGTGGCGAGCGGCTCCGTCGGGTGGGCTTTGGGGATAGGCGCGGGTTTGCGGGTGGAGTCCGGTCGAGGGCCGCCGACGTGGGTGGTCGTGGGCCTCGATTCTTTGCGGATGAGGGCTGGTGGTGCCGAAGGCTGGCCAGTGTGGCGCGTTGGACCGATGGGGCCGGTTGGGCCGATGGGGCCGTTGGGGTGGGTTGGGGTGGGCTGGCGCCTGAACTGGCGGATGGGGAGGCTTGCAAGGCTGGCTGAGGGGTGCGAGTGCGAAGTGGTGGTGACTCGTGGGTCGCGTTGGGAGCGTTTGAGGGGTGAGGGTGCGCTGCTGGGTCGGGTTGAAGGGCGCGACTCGCGGTTGGCACCGCGGTGGCGCGGGCGTGCGGCTGTGGGCCTGGTGGTGTGGCCATGGGGGCGGTGGAGGTCGTAAGCGCAGTGAAGGTCGTAAGCGCGGTGAAGGTCTTAGGCGCGGTGGAGGTCGTAAGCGCGGTGGTGTGGGGCCGTGGAAGCGGTCTGTGGCGTTGGTCGGGGCCCTGGGCGCATGGTGCTCGTTCGAGGGTGTGTTGCTCTCACAGCGGCCTGTGGATGGGCAGGCGTCACTGATTGGCCTATAAGGCCGCCCAGCGTCGGCTCGGAGGTGCCGATGTGCGACTGCGGCTTGCGAGGGGTGAGTGGTGACGACTCGCGGGAGTGGTCCGCAGCGCTGACTCACCCTCACGGCACGCTTGCATTGCTCCCCTCCGAACACGCCCGCATTGCTCGCGGGAGTCGGCGCGTGTGCCCGTCGTACGAGCGGTACGCCACGCTGGGCCACCCTCTCTGGCCACGACGGCGGCTCGTGAGCGTGGCACGCGGCGTTGGCCGCCCCGCGCGGTGCACCGGGGTCGGCTCGCCGGCTCAGTGCGCGGTGTCGGCTTCATGAGAGGCACGGATGTGGCTCACCAGAGGGGCCGATGGGGCTGAGGGTGAGGGGCTGCGGCCCCGTGAAGCCTGTGGCGGAGGCGCGCCGGCACCGGCGGCCGGCCAAGCTGGACGACCAGGATGAGCGGGCGGCCAGGATGAGTGGGCGGGTGGGCTCCGGGCCCCGGCTCGTTACCCCGAGAAGCCCTCCTTGGGCATCTCCAGGTCCGCCTTGGCCAGTTCTTCCACGTTCACATCTTTAAACGTGACCACTCGCACGTTCTTCACGAACCGCGCCGGTCGATACATGTCCCACACCCAGGCGTCCTGCATCTTCACGTCGAAGAAGACGTCGCCGTTCTCCGCGGTACGGACGTCGAGGTCGACCGAGTTGGTCAGGTAGAAGCGACGCTCAGTCTCCACCACGTATGTGAACAAACCGACGACATCCCGGTATTCGCGGTAAAGCTGCAGCTCCATCTCGGTTTCGTACTTTTCGAGATCCTCTGCGCTCATCGCGGTCCTCCTGTCGTACCGGTCCCCCGGTTCGCCTGGTCAGGCAACCCCGGCCCCCATTTCATTTTCACCCATCTCCCTCGCCACCGTGACGAAGGAGTATCGGTGATCAGGACACGGCCCGTGCGTTTCCAGCGCCAGCCGGTGTCCTGGTGTGACATACCCCTTGTGCACCGCGAAGCCATACTGCGGATAGCGCTCGTCGAGCGCGACCATGAGGCGGTCTCGCGTCACCTTGGCCACGATCGACGCCGCCGCCACGCATGCGGCCACCTGGTCCCCCTTCCACACGGCCAGCGACGGCGCCGGGAGCCCCGGCACCGGGAAGCCGTCCGTCAGGATGTACTCCGGGTCACAAGGCAACTGTGCGACAGCCCGCCGCATTCCTGAAACGTTGCTTTTGTGAAGACCTTTTGCGTCAATCTCCCCCGGCGGGATGATCACCATGCCGATGTGGGAGACGCGGACGATCTGGTCGTACAGACGTTCGCGCACCGCCGGGGAGAGCAGCTTCGAGTCGCCGAGGCCGTCGATCTGCCTGCGCAGGATCACGGCCGCGACGACGAGAGGCCCCGCGCAGGCGCCGCGGCCGGCCTCGTCGACGCCCGCGATGGGGGTGAGGCCGCGGCGGGCGAGCGCCCGCTCATAGGCGTAGAGTCCGGAATCGCGCCGGACGACGCTTGGCCGAGGGCGGAACGCAACTGTCATGACAGAGGCAGCGTACGCCCCATACGCCGCGAACCGCGACCGAAAGCGCCCGCTATTTGACCTTGTCAAAAGTGTCAGGACGGGAGAACAGATACCCCCGTGACAGCGGCCAGTAGCGCACCACGGCCTTGCCGATCACATCGTTCTCCGAGATGAACCCGCCTCCGGCCTCCTCCATGTGGGCCCGCGAGTCGGCCGAGGCGCTGCGGTGGTCGCCCATCAGCCAGAGCTTCCCGGGGGGCACGGTAACGTTGAACTTATCGCCGGAAGCGTAATCGCCCGGGTAGAGGTACGATGCCTCGTCCAGCGGCGTGCCGTTGACCGTGATGTGCTTCTTGGAGTCGCAGCACACCACCTTGTCGCCGCCGACGCCGATGACCCGCTTGATGGTGTCCTCGCCGTTGTTCCAGCCCTTGAACACCACGATGTCGCCGCGCTCCGGCGCGCCCGCCAGCTTGTTGACGAACACCCGGTCGTTGATCAGCAGAGTGTTCTCCATCGAGACGGACGGGATGTAGAACGAGCCGATCACGAACGCCTGCAGCAGCAGCGCGATGCCCACGCCCAGGACCAGCAGCAGCACCGTCTCGCGGAAGCCGCCCTTCTTCTTCTCTTTGCCCACGCCCTCCGCCTTCTTGGTGACGGCCATCAACGCCTCCTCCCCAGCCAGCGGCGACGAACCAGGACCAAGGGTACGGCCAGCCCGAACCCGGCGACCAGCGGCACGGAGTCGCCGAGCGCCTGAAGAGCGGGTTGCGCGAACGTGTCCGGGATGTCGATCGAGGCCGCCCGGTTGAACGGCCAGACGATCACGAAGGCCCGGCCGATGACCTGGCTCACGGGAATGGACCCGCCGCCCGCGTCACCGGTGTGGGACCGGGAGTCGAGCGAGACCGACCGGTGGTCGCCCATCACCCACAGCCGCCCCTCCGGCACCGTGATGTCGAAGAACTTGTCGGACGGCACGTTGCCCGGATAGAGATAGCTCTCCTCGTCGATGGGCGTGCCGTTGACCGTGATGCGATTCTTGGGATCGCAGCACTTGACGTGGTCGCCGCCGACGCCGATGACCCGCTTGATGTAGTCCTTCTCGCCGGGCACGATGCCGAACGCCGTGCCGACCCAGCGGAAGAAGGCCGCGATCGGGTTGGACGGCTCCTCCATCTGGAACTCGCCGTCCCAGGAGTCGACGCCCGAGAAGACCACCACGTCACCGCGCTCGATGTCACGCGTGTGATAGACGAGCTTGTTGACCAGGACCCTGTCGTTTTTCAACAGGGTGTTCTCCATCGACTCCGACGGAATGTAGAAGGCCTGGACCACAAACGTCTTGATGATCAGGGCCAGAACCAAGGCCACGACGACAAGAACGGGAAGTTCTTTCCAGAACGACCCCTTCTTCTCCCGTTTCTCGCCTTTTGCTGGCTTCTGAGTCTCTTCGGCGACCACGTCCACCTCGTCCTCGACAGGGCGGCGCGGCGCGCCGTGCTCCTGGCTCTCGCTAGTCATCGCTGACGAGCCTAGATGATGCTTCGGCTCGACAAGCCTCGACCGACGTTACACCCATGCACGAGTCGCTCCACATAAAGGAAACGGCCCTGTAAAGCCGAATGGCCCGCGCGAGTGCGCGGGCCATCAAAGAACGGGCTACTTGGCGGGCGTAGCCTCGCGCTTCTCGCGGATGCGGGCGGCCTTGCCGCGCAGGTCGCGCATGTAGTAGAGCTTGGCCCGGCGCACGTCGCCGCGGGTCACGAGCACGATCTTCTCGATGACCGGGCTGTGCACGGGGAAGGTCCGCTCGACGCCGACGCCGTAGCTGACCTTGCGGACCGTGAAGGTCTCGCGGGCGCCGGCGCCCTGCCTGCGCAGCACGAAACCCTTGAAGACCTGGATACGGGAGCGGTTTCCTTCGACGACTCGTACGTGAACCTCGAGCGTGTCGCCGGGGCGGAAGCCCGGCACGTCGCTACGCAGCGTCGCCTTCTCGAGCTCCTGGATCTTCGTGTGCATGAGAGCTGTCCTCAAGTCCTCGTGAGCACGCGGAGGTCCACCCGGCCGGGGCTCGCGGCGGACACGCCTGCTGATGTGATGAACCCGGGACCGTTTCCCGGGCATGACAGACCAACCAAATGACGGTTGGCAGCGATTCAGTTTGCCATATCTTCGCGCCCGACGCGAAACGACAGCTCCTCAAGGAGCTTCCTGTCGTGCTTGTCGAGCGTGTCAGGGTCGAGCGCCGCCGCCAGCTCCGGCCTGTTCCGTACGGTACGGCGCAACGCCTGGTCACGCCGCCATCTGGCGATTTTTCCGTGATGTCCGGACAGGAGCACATCAGGCACTTCGTGCTCCCGCCAGACGGGCGGCTTGGTGTAGACGGGACCTTCGACCAGATTCTGCATGGATCCGGGCGCGAAGGAGTCGTCCACGGCCGACTGGGCATTGCCGAGCACCCCGGGCAGCAGCCGCCCGATGGCCTCCACCATGACCAGCACCGCCACCTCGCCCCCGGCCAGCACGTAGTCGCCGATGCCGACCTCGTCGACCCGCAGCCGGGAGCCGTACTCCTCCATGACCCGCGAGTCGATGCCCTCGTACCGGCCGCACGCGAACAGCAGCCACTGCTCCCCCGCCAGCTCCTGCGCCAGCTCCTGGGTGAACGGCCGCCCGCTCGGCGTCGGCACGATCATCCGCGGCGCGCCGTCCCCGACGACGGTGTCGATGGCCTCGCCCCACACCTCGGGCTTCATGACCATGCCCGGCCCCCCGCCGTAGGGGGTGTCGTCCACGGTCTTGTGCACGTCGTGGGCCCAGTCGCGCAGCTGGTGCACGCGTACGTCCAGCGTGCCGCGCTCGCGGGCCTTGCCGATCAGCGAGACGTCGAGCGGCGCGAAGTATTCAGGGAAGATCGAGATGATGTCGAGCCGCATCAGAGCAGGCCCTCTGGCGGATCGACGACCAGCCGGCCACCCTTCAGATCGACCTCGGGCACCAGCGCCTTGACGAACGGGATGAGCGCCTCGTCCGCCCCGGCCCTGCGTACGACCAGGAGGTCCTGGCCGTGGTGGAGGACATCGGTGATCTCGCCCACGGGCTCCCCGGCGACGGTCTCCACCGTCAGGCCGATGAGCTGATGATCGTGGAACTCGTCGGGGTCATCGGACGGCGTCACCTCGGCCGAGTCGATGACGAGCATGGTGCCCCGTAGCTCCTCCGCCACGTCGCGGTCGGCAACCCCCTCGAACGCCAACAGCAGGAAGCCCTTGTGCCAGCGGCGGGCCGCGATGACCAGCGGCCCCCTGGCTGCCGGGTCCGTGGCGATGGACGTGCCCACGGCGAAACGCAGCTCGGGATCGTCGGTGCGTACCTCGACGGACACCTCACCGCGCACCCCGTGCGGACGGCCGATCCGGCCGACGACCAGCTGCAACATGAACTCCTAACGCAAGCGCCCCCATCGGCCGGCGAGGCCGATGAGGGCGCGGAAACCTGACGCTAACGGACTGCTTCGTGCAGGTCGAGCAAGTCGACCCGTACGTACTTCCCGTCGGCCAGGGCGTTCACAACGGTGCGCAGAGCCTTGGCGGTGCGCCCGCCGCGTCCGATGACCTTGCCCAGGTCCTCGGGGTGCACCCGGACCTCCAGGACGCGCCCGCTGCGAATGCGGCGTGCGCGGACCCGGACATCGTCTGGATGTTCGACGATGCCCTTCACGAGGTGCTCGAGAGCCTCCTCGAGCACGTCAGGCCTCGCCCTCGGGCTGGGTCTCGGCGGGGGCCTCAGCCTCTTCCTTCTTCTTGGCCTTCCTCGGCGTGGTGGCGGCCGTGCCGGTGTCGCCACCGGACAGCGCCTCCTTGGCCGCGGCCTCGTAGAGGGCGTGACGGTCGGGCGCGGGCTCGGCGACCTTCAGCGGCGCAGGGGCGGCCTCGCCCTTGAACTTCTGCCAGTCGCCGGTGAGCTTGAGCAGCTTGAGGACGGGCTCGGTCGGCTGCGCGCCGACCCCCAGCCAGTAGGCCGCACGCTCGGCGTTGATCTCGATGCGCGAAGGGTCGTCCTTCGGGTGGTACAGGCCGATCTCCTCGATCGCCCGGCCGTCACGCTTGGTGCGGCTGTCGGCGACGACGATGCGGTATTGAGCGTTGCGGATCATGCCGAGCCGCTTGAGCTTGATCTTGACTGCCACGGGTGTGGTCTCTCCTGCATTCGAGCGTGGGTGAACGGCATCTCGCCGAGTGGGGCACGACGGGACGACGCTCCAGGGACAGGCGCGTCCGGCGGGAGATGAGAGGGCACCCGCATGGCCACGATGTTCCAACATGCCATTGTGCCAGATCGACGGCACTGCCAACGACGTTCCGTCACGGCGCGTTGCCTTCGTCCGTGCCCGAATGGCTCCCGGAGGCTCAGCACCGCCCGCGACCAGGCCGCACGTACGGCGAGTGACCTGCTCATGCTATCGCCCGGGTACGCGATCCCGGGCGATCCCGGTCGCCGACCGGCTCGCGCCCCCAGCGCAGTCGTACGAGGAGCGGGGCGGCCAGGCGCGACGGGTGCAGGCGCTCACGGCGACCAGGGCACGGGTGAGCGGGATCCCGCCAGGTGCCGGAGCACGCCACCGCCAACGCGGAAACCCGGGGCGCGGGCCGTCGACAGCATGGACGCGCCGGTGGCCGAAGTACCGCGCCGCACGCGCCACTGGCCGGTGAGCCGGTGCCGCCGGAGTACCGGGCCGCGCGGACACCTGCGCCGTCGACAGCCGGGACGCGCCGCTGGTGGGCCGTGGCGCAGAACGGTGAGCCGGAGTGCCGAGGTGGCACCCGCGCCGCCGGGAGGGCTCCCGGCGGCGGTTTACTTCTGGCCGGGCAGGCGGAACTTGGAGGGGTCGAAGCCGGGCGGCAACTCCATCCCCGGCGGCAGCTTGCCCCCCAGGTTGCCCAGCAGCCCGCCGCCCTGGGGCTCGGCCGCGGGAGCCTCTTCGGCGGAGGAGGCCTTGCCGAGGGCCGCCTTGCGCGGGTCGCCGCTGACGCGCCGCCCCTTCTTGACCTTCTTCTGCGCCTTGGCCGCCTTGCCCCGGCCGCCCGGCATGCCGGGAATGCCCATGCCGCCCGCCATCCGCTTCATCATCTTCTGGGCGTCGAAGAAGCGGGTGACGAGGTTGCTGACGGCGGTGACCGTGACGCCGGAGCCGGCCGCGATGCGGACCCGGCGCGACCCGTTGATGATCTTGGGGTCCTGGCGCTCCGCCGGCGTCATCGAGCGGATGATGGCGGCGATGCGGTCGAGGTCGCGGTCGTCGATGGAGTTGAGCTGGTCGCGCATCTGCCCCATGCCGGGCATCATGCCCAGCAGGTTTTTGATGGGCCCCATCTTCTGGACCATCATCATCTGCTCGAGGAAGTCCTCGAGCGTGAAGTTTTCGCCCGACGTGAGCTTGCCCGCCATCTTGGCGGCCTGCTCCTCGTCGAACGTCTTCTGGGCCTGCTCGATCAGGGTGAGGATGTCACCCATGTCGAGGATGCGGGAGGCCATGCGATCGGGGTGGAAGGCGTCGAAGTCTTCCAGCTTCTCGCCCGTGGAGGCGAACATGATCGGCCGGCCCGTGATGTGCCGTACCGAAAGGGCGGCGCCACCGCGGGCGTCGCCGTCGAGCTTGGTCAGCACGACCCCGTCGAAGCCGACACCCTCCATGAACGCCTGCGCCGTCGTGACGGCGTCCTGGCCGATCATGGCGTCGACCACGAACAGGACCTCGTCGGGCGAGACCGCGTCGCGGATGTCCGCGGCCTGCTTCATCATCTCCTGGTCGATGCCCAGGCGGCCGGCGGTGTCGATGACGACGACGTCGTGCTGCAGCCGCTTGGCCTCGTCGATCGACGTGCGGGCGACCGCGATCGGGTCGCCGGTGCCGTTGCCCGGCTCGGGGGCGTAGACGGCGACCCCGGCGCGCTCGCCCACGACCTGGAGCTGCTGGACGGCGTTGGGGCGCTGCAGGTCGGCGGCGACCAGCATGGGCGTGTGGCCCTGCTCGCGCAGCCACTTGGCCAGCTTGCCCGCCAGAGTGGTCTTACCGGCGCCCTGCAGACCCGCCAGCATGATCACGGTCGGCGGCGTCTTGGCGAGGCGGAGCCTGCGCGTCTCGCCGCCGAGGATCGCGATCAGCTCGTCATTGACGATCTTGACGACCTGCTGCGCCGGGTTGAGCGCCTGGGAGACCTCGGACCCGCGGGCGCGCTCCTTGACCTGGGCGACGAACGCCTTGACCACCGGGAGCGCGACATCGGCCTCCAGCAGGGCGATGCGGATCTCGCGGGTTGTGGCGTCGATGTCGGCATCGGACAGCCGGCCTTTGGACCGGAGGGAGGAGAAGACCGATGTCAACCGGTCGGATAGCGTCTCGAACACGTGGTTGGCCAGTCCTCGAAGCGAATGAACGTCTAAGACTCCAGCCTATCCGCTCCGCTAGCCGCTCCAGCCTGGCACGGCCATGCGGACCGAGAGAGCGTGCTCGACCAGGTTGATCAGCGCGGTCTTGACCGAGTCCTTGGACCTGGCGTCGAGGCGCACCATCGGGATGTGCGGCGCCAGGGTCAGGGCGTCGCGCACCTCGACGTCACTGTGACCGTAGACGCCGTCCCATCCGTTCACCCCCACGATGAACGGCAGCTGAGCTTCCTCGAAGTAGTCGATCGCGGGGAAGCTGTCCGCCAGGCGCCGCGTGTCCACGAGCACCACCGCGCCGATGGCACCGCGTACGAGGTCGTCCCACATGAACCAGAACCTGTGCTGTCCGGGGGTGCCGAACAGGTAAAGGATCAGGTCGCGATCGAGCGAGACGCGGCCGAAGTCCATGGCGACGGTCGTGGTCGACTTCAGCGGGGTCATGCCCAGATCGTCGATGCCCGCGGAGGCGTCGGTCATGACGGCCTCCGTGGTCAGCGGCATGATCTCCGACACCGCGCCGACGAACGTCGTCTTGCCCACCCCGAACCCACCGGCGACCACGATCTTCGTCGAGGTCAAACCGGGGCTAGAGCCTGCGAAGTCCACTGAGCACCCTTTCCAGCAGGTTGACGTCCGGCCTACCCGCTTCCAGCTGCGGCTGATGCACCCGAACCAGGCCCTCTGCCGCCATATCCGCGATCAGAACACGCACCACCCCGAGGGGGATCCGCAGCAGCGCCGAGACCTCAGCCACCGACCTGACCTGCAGGCACAGCTGGCTGATCGCCTTGTACTCGGGAGTGATGTGCGAGAACTCCCGGTGCTCGGCGGTCGCCGAGGACACCAGTGCCTCCATGGCCAGCTTGACCTTGGGCGCGGTACGCCCGCCGGTGACGGCATAGGGCCGCACCGGCGAGGCAGGGTCATTGCTGGGCGGCGGAGGCTGCCAGCTCCCGCTGTTCTGGGAATCCCATGCACCGCTGTTATGGGATTCCCAGCCGCCGCTGTTCCATCTCGGGTCTGTCACCTACATCACCTGGTCTGGCTGGCACGCAGTTCGGCGCGCACAGCCGGAGTCAGCACCTGACCGGCGCGATCAACCATCAGCGTCATCTGATACGCCACCAGACCCATGTCACAGTCCGGAGCCGCCAGCACCGCCAGGCACGAGCCGTCGCTGATCGACATGATCAGCATCAGCCCGCGTTGCATCTCCACGATCGTCTGGTTGACCGCACCGCCCTCGAACACCCTGGCCGCACCCTGCGTCAGGCTCACCAGGCCCGACGCGATCGCGGCCAGCTGGTCAGCCCGGTCAGCCGGGAAGCCCGACGAAGCCGCCAGCGGCAACCCGTCGGAAGAGACGACCACCGCGTGCGCGACGCCAGGAACGGTGCTGACGAAGTCGGTGATTAACCAGTCCACCCCACGCGCCGACTGGCTCAGGTCATTCATGTGCGCTCATCCCTGCTTTCAACACTTCTCGGACCGGAGGGATACGTCCTGCCCTCGCTGATGTCGTCACGTGCCGCCCTGAACCCCTGCTGGAAGCTCGAAAGGCGGCTGCGCACCCGGTCCGGCGAGACCGCCGGCATGGGGGCGACGCCCTTGGGCGCCGAGACGGTGTCGGCCGAGCCGGGCACCAGGTTGGCCTTGGGCACCCGCTTGGGCAGTCCCGCCGCGGTCGCGCCGTCACGTACCGGCTCGACGACGGCTTCCGCGGCGCTCCAGCCCGCGTCCGCCTTGGCGGAACCCCAGGTCGCGCCACCCTCGTTGCCCTGCTCGAACCAGGCCGACTCGACCGAGGCGAAGATCGGCAGGTATTCGTCGCCCCCGGAGGCGGGCTTCACGGCCGGGATGGGACCGGTCGCCGCCGACTCGGTTTCGGGGAAGTCGTACCTCGGCTGCCCCATGTCCATCTGGTCGCCGCCGAAGGGCCGCCTCGGCAGGGAGTTGTTGTCCTGGCCCCATTCGCCCGGCCGGCTGTTGGAGTTGCGTGCCGGAACCCAGACGTCAGAGGTGTCGTACCCGCCGCTGCTGCTGCGCGGGTCGGCCGGCCAGCCCACGTCCACGCTCGGGTGCGCCGAGAACGACGGCTGTGAGGGGAACGACGGGTGCCCCGGCCCGGGCTGGTAGCCTCCCGGCCCCCACTGGGGAACGGGCGGCGGCGGCATGGGGGGCTGCATCGGGGGTTGCATCGGGGGTTGCTGCATGGGGGGCATGGGCTGACGGGCGCCGAAGCTGTCGTCGAACGAGTCCAGGGTCCCCATGCCATTGCTTCCGGGGGTCGCATAGGCGGGAGACTGCGAGCCCAGCAGCGCTTCCGGCATCAGGACCATGGCGGTCAGACCGCCGGTGCCGTGCGGGCGCAGCTGCACCCGGATGCCGTGGCGGTGCGCCAGCCTCGCGACCACGAACAGGCCCATTCGGCGCGACACAGACACGTCCACGGTGGGAGCGTCCATGAGGCGGTCGTTGGCAATGGTGAGCTCATCAGGGGTCATGCCGATGCCGGAGTCGCTGATCGACAGCATCACGCCGCCGCCGTCGATCCTGCTCCCGGAGACGGTCACCCTGGTCTCGCGCGGCGAGAACGACAGGGCGTTCTCGATCAGCTCGGCGAGCAGGTGGATGACGTCGTTGACGGCCTGACCGGCCACGGCGACGCCGTCCGGGACCTGGAGGACGACCCGCTCGTAGTTCTCGACCTCGGACAGCGAGGCGCGGGCCACGTCGACCAGCTTGACGGGCTTGCTCCAGCGGCGGGGCGGTTCCTGGCCGGCGAGGACCAGGAGGTTCTCGCTGTTGCGCCGCATGCGGGTGGCCAGGTGGTCCAGCTTGAACAGGTTCCCGAGCCGCTGCTCGTCCTGCTCGCCCTGCTCCAGTCCGTCGATCAGGGTGATCTGCCGTTCCACCAGCGTCTGACTGCGGCGGGACAGGTTCACGAACATCGCGTTGACGTTGCTGCGCAGGCGGGCTTCCTCGCTCGCCAGCCGGACCGCCTCGCGGTGTACCTCGTCGAACGCCCGCGCGACTTCACCGATCTCGTCCTGAGAGGCGACACCGATCGGCTGGACGTCGACGCCGTCCCCGACCGACTCGGCCTCACGAAGCTGACGGACGGTGTCGGGCAGGCGGCGACCGGCGATGAACAGCGCCTCCCTGCGCAGCCTGCGGAGGGGGCCGCTCAGCGAGCGCGCCATGAAGATGGTGACCAGCAGCACCAGGATGAGCAGGATCAGGATGGCGATCGCCACAATGACCGCGTTCTGCTGCTCGGACCCTTCCAGGGTGCGGCTGCGGAGCACGATGGAGTCGGCGGCGCGCTGCTCGACCTTGCGCATCCCGTCGATGGTCTCGCTGATGGCGGCGAACCAGTCCTTGCCGTCACGGGTGAGGCCGAGCTTCGGGTCCGACACCTGCTGCGGCTGCCCCAGGCTCTGCAGGAACAGAGCTCGGGCGGCCAGGATCTCCGCGCGGTCGACGGCCTTGCCGCTGACGGTGTCGTCGTACGCCTGGCGCAGCTCAAGGGGGACCTGTGCCCGGAAGGTGGCCAGCTCACTGTTCTTCTGCGCGCGGGCGGCGATGAAGGCGTCGAGCTCGGCCCGGCCGAACTCCTTGGTCGCCAGGGCCGACACGAGCAGCGCGCGCTGCGTGGAGACGTACTGCTTGGCGCGGGAAAGGGCGGCGAAGCCGGAGACGACCGCCGAGAGCTCCTTGTCGACCGCACCTTGATCGATGGTGTCGTTCAGGGAGAGAAGATCTGTGATGAACCGGTCGTAGAGCTCGATGACGGAGTTCACGTCAAGCTGGGAGTCCATCGCGTTCTTACGCGCGGTCTCCAGCTCGTTGAGGCGGTTCTTGATACGCAGGGCCTCGGGCGCCTGAGGGCTGTCGGAGGACGCCAGCGCATCGACGCCGCCCTTGACCTCGGCGACGAGCTTGTTGACCGGCTCGTACTGATCGGTCACTTCATCTCGGCCGGCCCTGCGCCCGAGGGCGACGAAGCGCGCGGTGTAGTCGCGCTCCACCTCGACCTCGTGCGCGAGCGCGGTCAGCCGGCTCGCCATCACGGCGACCTCGTTGACCTGCGCGTAGTCGCCGGCGCTCGAGATCGAGGTGGTGACACGCAGACCACCGAGCACGAGCGCGGCGAGCGTCGGGATGACGACCAGGACGAGCAGTTTGGAGCGCACGCGCCAGTTACGCAGGGAGAACCGCGACGCCGTCCGAGGCTTGCCTGCCTCACCCGCATTGCCTGGCGCGACCTGCTGGGGTCCACCAGACGCATGCCGGGGGGCTTCCTCTATTAAGCCCGGATCCCCGCCCACAGAGGGGACAACACTCTTCACTTGCCTCCGCAACCTCTCCTCGGACGGTCTGGTGCACGAAGATCACGTTATGCAGGTGTTTGCGGTGTGACGCCGACGCACCCTTGGGGCGAGAGCTTATTGGAGCACATCAACACGAGATCGGCCAATACCGCAAAGATCACGGTCGACACACGGCAGCACATTTTACGCAAATCACAACACCTGCCACAGGCCCTCGAAGTCAAGCCGAGTCAGAGATATTAATCGGACAAAAGGGATATATCGCCACATATGGTGATATATCTTGTTAATTTTAGGAGTTCCCGGTGCATCGGGAACTACGGGCTGCGCTAGGGTTCCAGCGTCGCTGACACCCTCAGTTACCAACACCCCCATCCCCATGGGTTCAAAGGAGACCGTAATGCGGTTCGGTGCATTAGGGCGCAGTGCCCTGATTGGGCTTGTCACCACCCTCGTCATCACCGGGTGTTCAAGTTCCGGCGACAAACCAGAAAGCTCGAGTTCCGCCGCCGGGGGCATGAAAACTGATCTTCTCGTCGGACAGTATCCGGGCGCCGACTCTGCGCCACTGTTCATCGCCATGGAGCGCGGCTTCTTCAAGGAAGAGGGCCTCAACGTCAAGCAGGAGCCCATTCAGGCTCCCCAGGCGGTCCTCCCCAAGCTCTCCAACGGCCAGATGGACGTGGTGCTGGGTAGCTACGCGACCATCCTGAGCATCCAGCAGGCGGGCACCGAGAAGTTCAAGTACATCGCCGACTCCTACCAGGGCGCGCCCGGGGCCTTCGGCATCATGGTCAAGAAGGACTCCCCGATCAAGCAGGTCGCCGACCTGAAGGGCAAGAAGATCGGCGTCAACATCGTCGGCGGTCTGGGCACGCTCACGATGGCCCCGCACTTCAAGATCGCCGGCATCGACACCGCCAAGGACATCAAGTACGTCCCCATCCAGACGACGGAATGGATCTCCTCGCTGGACAAGGGCCAAGTCGACGCCGTGTGGATGACGGACCCGTACGTCAGCCAGGCGAAGAAGGAGATCGGCGCCACCATGCTGCTGGACACCATGTCCGGCCCGACCGACGGTCTGCCCATCACCGGCTGGGCCGCCACGGAGAAGTGGACGCAGAACAACCCCAAGACCCTGGCCGCCTTCCAGCGGGCCATGGCCAAGGCGCAGCAGATCGCGGCCACCGACCGCAGCGCGGTCACCAAGGTCCTGCCGACCTACACCAAGATCCCGGCTGAGACCGCCGCCACGATCAACCTGGGCGCCTATCCGACCTCGCTGAACGCGCAGCGCATCCAGCGGGTGGCGGACCTGATGTTCGACTCCCAGATGCTCAAGCAGAAGATGGACGTCAGCTCGATGATCTACACAGCATCCCAGGGATGATGACCACGATCACCACGGCGCGGCGCGGGCAGAATCCGCTCGCCCGCGCCAAGCTGGCCAAATTCACCCGCCACGCCATCGGCGTGGCGGGTTTTCTGCTTGCCTGGCAGCTTCTCGGCATGACGGGCCTGTTCAAGTGGTTGCCTCAGGCCGGGGAAACCCTGGCCAGGACGTTCTCCCTGGCCTTGGACCCGGAATTCCTCGAGGACATCGCGGGCACGCTCACCGCCGCGGTCATCGGGCTGCCGCTGGCCGTCCTGGTCGCCGTCCCCATCGGACTCCTACTGGGAACGGTCCCGGTGGTCGAGGAGATGACCCGGGTGTTCGTGGAGTTCCTGCGGCCCATCCCCTCGGTGGCGCTGATCCCGCTGGCGCTGTTCTTCGTCCAGCCGGAGATCAACGCCAAGGTGGCGCTCATCATGTTCGCCGCCTCCTGGCCGATCCTGATCAACACCATGTACGGCGTGCGCGACGTGGACCCGCTGGCCAAGGAGACGCTGCGCTCGTTCGGGTTCGGCCGCGGCGCGGTGATCTGGCGGGTCGCGCTCCCGAGCGCGGCGCCCTTCATCGCGACGGGCGTCCGGCTGGCCGCCTCCATCACGCTCATCCTGGCCATCAGCGTGGAGTACGTCGTGGGCGGCTCGGTCGGCGTCGGAGGCTTCCTCATCGAGGCGAGCACCGGCATCGGCATGGACGCGATGATCGACGTCGTCGCGGTCCTGATCTGGGCCGGCATGATCGGGCTCGTCGTCAACATCCTGCTCGCACGCGCCGAGCGGCGGCTGTTCAGATGGCGGAACACATGATCCTCACCCTGCTCAAGCGCCTGTGGCTGGTCCCGGTCATGTTCTTCGGCTGGGAGCTGCTCTCCGGGGCGCTCGCCACTCCGTATCTCCCCGGACCGACCCTGATCGTGTCCCGGATCTACGAGATGTGGTTCTCCGGGCCTTACATCCTCACCGAGGAAGCAGTCGAGAACTTCCTGCCCAGCCTGATCAGGGTGGTCGGGTCCTGGGCCATCGCCGTGGTCATCGGCGTGGCGCTCGGGGTGGCGATCGGCAGGACCGCCTGGCTGGCCGACATCGTCGAACCGCTGATCGAGTTCGGCCGGGCCGTGCCGCCTCCCGTCATGCTCCCGATCTTCCTCGTGCTCTTCCAGATCGGCCCGCAGGTGCAGGTCGCGACCATCGTGTTCGGCATCATCTGGCCGATCCTGATCAACTCCATCGACGGCGCGCGCAACCTCGACGTGCTGAAGGTGGAGACCGCGGCCGTCTTCGGCGTGCCCGCCCGCCTGCGGTTCTTCCGGATCATCCTGCCCGCCGCGGCACCGAAGATCTTCGCGGGCCTGCGCCTGAGCGTCTCCCTGGCGCTGATCCTCATGGTCATCTCCGAGCTCAAGGCCAGCACCGAGGGGTTCGGCTATCTCCTCAACATGGCCGTCAGCAGCGCCGACATGGCGGCCATCTGGGCCAACGTCGTGCTGCTCGGCGTGCTGGGCTTCGCATTCAACTCACTGTTCCTCACGGTGGAGCGGCGCGTGCTGTCCTGGCACCGCAACGCCCACCGCCTCGCATAGGAAAGACCACTGCTGTGACCGACCTGTTGTTGAAGAACGTGAAGGTTGTCACCCACGAACACGACGAGCCCGTCGAGGCGGACATCGCCATCGCGGACGGCCGCATCGTACGGGTGGAGCCCGGGCAGTCCGCCGCCGGCGAGGTGATCGACGGCGGCGGCAAGCTGGCCTTCCCCGGGGTCGTCGACGCCCACCAGCACTGGGGCATCTACAACCCGCTGCCCGAGGACACCGGGTCGGAGAGCCGCGCCAGCGCCCAGGGCGGCGTGACGACGGCGCTCACCTACATGCGGACCGGCCAGTACTACCTCAACAGGGGCGGCTCCTACGCCGAGTTCTTCCCCGAGGTGCTCAGGCAGGCCGAGGGCCGGGCCTACATCGACTACGGTTTCCACCTGGCGCCCATGTCGAAGGGGCACATCGGCGAGCTGCCCGACCTGGTCGAACAGTTCGGGGTGCCGTCGTTCAAGATCTTCATGTTCTACGGCGGGCACGGGCTGCACGGGCGCTCCGACGACCAGCGGGCGTTCCTCATGCTGCCTGAGGGCGAGCGCTACGACTACGCGCACTTCGAGTTCGTGATGCGCGGCGTGCAGGCGGCCAGGGAGCGGCTTCCCGAGCTGGCCGGAGAGATCTCGCTGTCGCTGCACTGCGAGACCGCCGAGATCATGACCGCGTACACGAAGCTCGTGGAGGAGGCCGGGGACCTGAGCGGGCTGGCCGCCTACAGCGCCTCCCGGCCGCCGCACTCCGAGGGGCTGGCCGTCTTCATCGCCTCCTATCTCGCCCACGAGACGGGCCTGGCCAACGTCAACCTGCTCCACCTGTCCTCGGCCAAGGCTCTGGACGCCGCCGTACGCATGGCGGCGACGTTCCCGCACATCGACTTCCGCCGCGAGGTCACGATCGGTCACCTGCTCGCCGACATCGACACGGCCAGCGGCATCGGGGCCAAGGTCAACCCGCCGATCAGGCCCCGCGAGGACGTCGAGGCGCTGTGGGGACACGTGCTCGACGGCACCGTGGACTGGGTGGTCAGCGACCACGCCTGCTGCCGCGACGAGCTCAAGTTCGGCGAGCGGCGCGACGACGTCTTCGTGGCCAAGGCCGGGTTCGGGGGCGCCGAGTACCTGCTGCCCGGTCTGATCACCGAAGGACGCCGCCGGGGCCTGCCGTACGGCCGGATCGCCGCGCTGACCTCGTGGAACCCCGCCAAGCGGTACGGCCTGCGCACCAAGGGCACCATCGCCCCCGGTTTCGACGCCGACATCTGCCTGGTCGACCCCGGGCAGACCTGGACGGTACGCGCGCAGGACTCGGAGTCGACGCAGGAGTACACGCCGTTCGAGGGGTTCGAGCTGACCGCCAAGGTCACCGACACGTTCGTGCGCGGCAACCACGTGCTCGACGCCGGCAAGATCGTGGGGCAGCCGGTCGGCCGCTACGTGTCCCGCCCCGCCTGAAAGCGCATGCTCCTGCAGAAGAGATCATTCCTCGGGTACGCTCACGCAAAGTAACGTGTCTCGCTCTCCCAAATCCAAGTAGGAGAACCCCCCATGGCACGCACACTGCGCTGTCACGTACTCGCGCTCGGCACCGCCGCCGTCCTCGCGCTCACCGGCTGCAGCGGGGGCGGCGCGCCACCCGCCACGACGGGGCCCAACGGTCTGGAGAAAACCACCGTCAAGGTCGGGGCGCTCCCGATTCCCGACCCGGTCGCGCTCTACATCGCCCAGGCCAAGGGCTTCTTCAAGGAAGAGGGCCTGACGGTGGAGCCGGTCACGATCACCGGCGGCGCCGCCGCGCTGCCGCAGATCGAGAGCGGCGCCCTGGACATCACCCAGACCAACTACGTGTCCTCGATCCTGGCCGCGAGCCAGGGCAAGAAGATCAAGCTGGTGGCCGACATGTACCGGGCGGCCCCCAGCACCTTCGAGATCATGGTCCCCAAGGACTCGCCGATCCAGACGGTCGCGGATCTGAAGGGCAGGACCGTCCTGGTCAACAATCTCAGAAACATCGCCACGCTGGCCGTCACGACCCAGCTCAAGGCGGCCGGCCTCAGCGAGACGGACGTGAAGTTCGCCGAGAAGCCGTTCCCTGAGATGGGCAACGCGATCACCGCGGGGCAGGGCGACGCGGGCTGGATCACCGAGCCGTTCATCACCGCCAACAAGAACGCGCTCGGCTTCCGCACGATCGCCGACACGATGACGGGCCAGACCGCCGACCTGCCCATCGCGGGCTGGATGGCCACCGACGAGTGGGTCCGGCAGAACCCGAAGACGCTGGCCGCCTTCCAGCGGGCGATCTCCAAGGCGCAGCAACTCGCCTCCGGAGACCGCAAGGAGATCGAGGCGGCGCTGCCGACGTACACGAAGATCGACGCCAAGACCGCCGCGGCGATCACCCTGGGCGCCTACCCGAGCACCCTTGAGGCGGCGCGGCTGCAGAAGGTGGCCGACCTCATGCTCGAGTACAAGTACATCAGCGGCCCGATCGACGTGAAGTCGCTGATCGCGGCGAGCCCGGGCGGATGACGGGTGCCCGGCTGCTCCGCGGCGCCGTCGGCGCCGCGGGGTTTCTCCTGGCCGGAGAGCTGGTCATCCGCTTCGGCCTGGGCGAGAACCTCCTCTTCCCACCGCCTTCGACCGTCCTGTACGAAGCCGCGCTCCTCCCCGCCGACGCCAAGTTCCTGGCCGGG
This sequence comes from Nonomuraea sp. NPDC005650, assembly GCF_040605375.1. NCBI lineage: Bacteria > Bacillati > Actinomycetota > Actinomycetes > Streptosporangiales > Streptosporangiaceae > Nonomuraea > Nonomuraea sp. NPDC005650. Next base: position 133,267 of record NZ_JBEXCR010000020.1, on the reverse strand, counting down.
GTGGGCGCCACCCTCACGAACTGGGCACTCGGCCTGCTGACCGCCGTCGCGGTGGCCGTGCCCGCGGGCGTGCTGCTCGGCGCGCTGGCGCCGGTGGAGCGGGCGATCAGGCCCGTGCTCGAGTTCATGCGCCCGATCCCCTCGGTGGCCATCATCCCGCTCGCGATCCTGCTGGTCCCGGTGGACGAGCTGATGAAGGTTTCGGTCATCGTGTACGCGTCCGTCTGGCCGATCCTCATCAACACCCTGTACGGCATGCGCGACGTGGACCCGCTGGCCAAGGAGTCCCTGCGCAGCTTCGGGTTCGGCAACCTGGCCGTGCTCTACCGGGTGAGCCTGCCCAGCGCGGCCCCGTTCGTCGCGACCGGGATCAGGATCGCCGCCGGGATCGCGCTCGTCCTGGCCGTCAGCGCCGAGCTGGTCGCAGGCGGCGTCGACGGGATCGGCGTCTACGTGACCGTGGCAGGCAACGGCAACCGGACCGACCTCATGATGGCGGCGACGTTCTGGGCCGGGCTGTTCGGCGTGATCGCGAACCTGGCCCTGCTCGCCGGCGAGCGCCGCCTGTTCCACTGGCACCACGCTCGGACCGGGGCGGCTTCGTGAGGGCGGTCGCCAGGCTCTGGGTGGTCCCCATGGTGCTGGTCGTCTGGGAGATCATGGGGCGGGCGATCGGGGACACCGATTTCCCGCCGCCCACGACGATCGCCGTCCGCATGTACGAGCTGTGGTTCTCCGGCCCGCCTTCCCGCGCCTTCCTCACCGGCGACGCGGTCGCGAACATCCTGCCGAGCCTCGGCCGCATGTTCGGCGGCTGGCTGCTGGCCGCGCTGATCGGGATCGTGGCGGGCACGCTGCTCGGACGTTCGCGCTCGGCGACCGACTATGTGGACCCGCTGATCGAGTTCGGCCGGGCCATCCCGCCGCCGCTGCTGCTGCCGCTGTTCCTCGTGTTGTTCAAGGCGGGCCTGACCACGCAGCTGGCCACTATCGTGTTCGGAGTGATCTGGCCGGTGCTGCTCAACTCGATCGACGGTGCCAGATCCGTCGATCGCACCTACACCGACACGGCCACGGTCTTCAACCTGTCGAGGCTGCAGCGTCTGGGCATGGTCGTCCTCCCCGCCGCCGCACCCAAGATCTTCGCCGGGCTGCGGCTGAGCCTGTCGCTGGCGTTGATCCTCATGGTGATCTCCGAGCTCATCGGCGGCACGGACGGCATCGGCTACCAGTTGCTGACGGCCATGCGCAGTTTCGACGGCGCCGGGGTGTGGGCGGCGATCGCCCTGCTGGGTGTCCTCGGCTACGTCGTCAACTCCCTGTTCGTGCTGGCCGAGCGCCGTCTGCTCGTCTGGCACAGGCAGGCCACCGGAAATTCGTGAACTCTCAGGACCGAGAAGGGCATTGGCGATGAAGCTGGCCAGGTTCGTAGTCGCGGGTATGGCGATCGCGCTGACGATCAGCGCGTGCGGCGGAGGAGGAGAAAGCTCCACGGGCACGAGCAGCACCTCGTCCTCGGGCGGGCTGGAGAAGACCCAGCTCCTGGTGGGCGTGGTGCCGGTCCCGTCGTCGGCGCCGCTGTTCATCGCGGAGAAGCGCGGCTTCTTCAAGGAGGAGGGCCTGACCGTCAAGACGGAGATCATCCAGGCGCCACAGGCGGTCATGCCGAAGATCCTCAACGGCAGCATGGACGCGTTCCTCACGAGCTACGTGTCGCTGATGGCCATCAACGACTCGGGCGCGGCCAAGCTCAAGCTCTTCCAGCACAGCCAGGAGGCCGCCCCCAACGTCGCCGGCGTCGTCGTGGCCAAGGGCTCCCCCGTCAAGACGGCCGCCGACCTCAAGGGCAAGACCATCGCGGTCAACGTGCTCAAGGCCCTCGGCCAGACGCTGACCAACGCCCACCTGCAGCAGGCCGGGCTCAAGCCCGAGGACGTCAAGTACGTCCCTGTGCAGTTCGCCGACCAGATCGCCGCGCTGAGCTCGGGCCAGGTGGACGCGGCCTGGCTGGTCGAGCCGTTCCTGACCGCGGCGAAGAAGGGCGGCGCCACGCAGATCATCGACACCACCGACGGCGTGACGGCCGGCGTGCCGATCGACGGGTGGGGCGTCACCGAAGACTGGCTGGCCAAGAACCCGAAGACGGCCGCCGCCTTCCACCGCGCCCTGGCCAAGGCCCAGCAGGTCGCGGGCACCGACAGGAAGGCGATCGACGAGGTGGTGCCGACGTACACGCAGATCCCGGCGGACGCAGCGGCGGCGATGACGCTCGGCAAGTTCTCGATGGAGGCCGACAAGGCCAGTGTCCAGAAGCTGGCCGACCTGCTGCACGGCTACGGCTACCTCAAGACGAAGGTGGACGTGGCGCAGCTGTTCGCGCCTGTGAGCGGATGATCGAACACCGGATCGGGCGGGCGGCGCTCGGGGCCCTGGGGATCGCCGCGTTCATCGCCCTCGTCGAGCTGGCCGGGCGGCTCGGGCTGACCCCGGCCGGGTGGCCGTACGCGTCGGCCGTGCTCGCCACGGCGGCGGAGCTGCCGCTGGAGCCGCAGTTCAGGGCCGATGTCCTGGCCACGCTGGGCGCGTGCGCGAGCGGGCTGCTGATCGCGGTCGCGGTGGCCGTGCCCGCGGGGCTGCTGCTCGGGACGGTGCCGTTCGTGGAGAAGTCGGTGCGGCCGCTGGTGGAGTTCCTGCGGCCGATCCCGTCGGTATCGCTGATCCCGATCGCGATGTTCCTGTGGACCGCGAGCCAGGACGCCAAGACCGCGCTGGTCGTCTACACCTGCACGTGGCCGGTGCTGATCAACACGCTGTACGGCCTGACCGACGTCGACCCGCTGGCCAAGGACACGCTGCGGAGCTTCGGCTTCGGGCCGGTCGCCGTGGCGCTGCGGGTGAGCCTGCCGAGCGCGGCGCCCTTCATCGCGACCGGCGTGCGGATCGCGGTGTCGGTCACGCTGATCGTGGCCGTGAGCGCGGAGCTGCTGGCACCGGGCGGTGGCGGGATCGGCGCGTTCCTGTCGCTGGCCGGCAGCGCGAACCGGCTCGACCGCATGCTGGCGGCGCCGCTGTGGGCGGGGCTGATCGGGCTGGCCGCCAACCTGCTGTTCACCGCCGCCGAACGGCGCGCGTTCCGCTGGCACCGGGAACGGACGGGGGACGCCTCGTGAATTCTCTGCGCAGGCTCATGTGGTACTGGCTGCTGCCCGTGGCCGTGCTCTGCTGGGAGCTGGCCACGCGTTCCGCGCAGGCCGCGTACTTCCCGCCGCCGTCGCGGATCGTGGCCAGGCTGCACGAGATGTGGCTCTCGGGGCCGTGGACGCGGGCGTTCCTGACCGACGAGGCCGTCGCCGACCTGCTGCCCAGCCTGGCCAGGCTGTTCGCGGGCTGGGCGGTGGCCTGTGTGGCCGGGATGGCGATCGGGGTCGCGCTCGGCCGCTCGCGCTGGCTGTCTGCCCTGGTGGAGCCGCTGCTGCACGTCGGCCGCTCGGTGCCGCCCACCACGCTGGTGCCGGTGTTCCTGGCGCTGTTCAAGATCGGCACCCCGATGCAGCTGGCCGCGATCGTGTACGGCGTCGTCTGGCCCGTACTGATCAACTCCATGGACGGCGCCCGCCACGTGGACCGGCAGTACATCGAGACCGGGGTCGTCTATCGGCTCGGCCCCTGGCAGCGGCTCACCCGGATCATCCTGCCCGGCGCGTCACCCAAGATCTTCGCCGGGCTGCGGCTGAGCGTGTCGCTGGCGTTGATCATGATGATCATCTCGGAGCTGGTCGGCAGCACCGAGGGGGTCGGGCACCGGATGCTGGAGGCGCAGAGCCAGTTCGACATCCCGGCCATGTGGGCGGGGATCGTGCTGCTCGGGCTGCTGGGCATCGTGCTCAACGCCGGTTTCCTGGGGTTCGAGCGGGTGGTGCTGTCGTGGCACCGGGGTGCGAGAGGCTGACTCAGCCGACGCGGCGCTCGTTGATCAGGGTGCGCTTCACGCAAACGCCGTCCTTGATCCACTGCCAGGCGCGGCTGCGTGACTTGCCGTCCTCGCTCAGCACGATCATCTCGTAGAGCCGCAGGTCCTCGCCCTCGGCCTTGTACTGCCAGCTGAGGTAGATGGTGCTGCCGTCCAGCTCCCAGAACTCGCCCTTGATCCGCTCGGTGTCGAACCCGCACCGCCCGCCGCCGAGGTACGTGCCCGGGAACTCGTGCACCTCGGTGCGCCCGTCGTCCCAGCTGTAGCGGTTGGTCTGGTGGTAGACGGCGTCGTCCAGGATCGCGCAGGTCATCTGGACGCGGTGCCGGTCGATCGGGTTTCCCTCTCGGTCGAGGTGGAGGTACTCGCCTTCCCACTCGCCCTCGTGGCGGGCCAGCAGCGGCATGTCCGCGCGAAGTCCCATCCGGAGCTACTCCTTCGTCTGGTGCCACCAGGGGTCGGCGGCGTCGGATCGGTTGACCAGGAAGGCCCTGCGGCGGACGAACCGGCGGATGGAGGCGGCGCCCATCCGCGAGCCGCCGAGCCCCGACAGGCGGAAGGAGTGCTTCTCCCCCTCGTGCACGAGCGCGGTCAGCGAGGCGTCGTTGACGCTGATCGCGCCGGCCCGCAGCCGGGCCGCCACGGCCATGGCCTGCTCCTCCGTGGCGGCGAAGACCGCGGCCGACAGCCCGTAGACCGAGTCGTTGGCCATCGCGACGGCCTCGCCGGGCCCGTCCACGGCCATGACCGGCAGCACCGGGCCGAACGTCTCCTCCGTCATCACCAGCATGCCGTGGTCGACGCCGGACAGCACGGTCGGGCGGCACCAGTGGCCGCCGCCGTGGCGCTCGATCCGGCCTCCCGTGTGCACGGTCGCGCCCTTGGCCACGGCGTCGGCCAGGTGCGCGGCGACGACGTCCTCCTGTCCGGGGCCGATGATCGGCCCGATCGGGCCACCCTCGCAGGTCAGGCCCACCTTGGCGGCCCGGTCCACCAGCAGCGCGAGGAACTCGTCGTGGACCTCGCGGGCCACGTAGACGCGCTCGATCGACTGGCACGACTGCCCGGCGTTGGCGGTGCCGCCCCACAGGACGGCCGACGCGGCCCGCTCCAGGTCGGCCCCGGCCAGCACGATCGCCGGGTCCTTGCCGCCCAGCTCCAGGAACGCGGGCACGAACGCGCGGGCCGCCGCCTCGGCGACCACCCGTCCCGTCTCGACGCTGCCGGTGAAGACCACGGCGTCCACCAGGCCGACCAGGGCCGCGCCCGTCGCGCCGTCGCCCTCGACGATCTCCAGCGGCAGCTCGTCCGGGACCAGCCGCATCAGCGGCTCGATGAACCTGGGGGTCACCTCGCTCGGCTTGACCAGCACCGCGCAGCCCGCGGCCAGCGCGGGCACGGCGTCGATGAGGCCCAGCAGCAGCGGGAAGTTCCACGGACTGATCACCCCGACCAGCTCGTACGGCACCACGTCGCCGCCCACGAAGACGCCGGGCAGGGAGGCCGGGGTCTCGGCGGGCGGTGTGAGGAGGTCGGGCGCCTGGCGTACCCATCGGCCGATCAGACCGGCGACGATCTGCCGCTCGAGCACCGACTCCCCCACCCTGCCGGTGTCGGCCACCAGGGCGGAGAGCAGCTCTTCGTCATCGGCCAGCGCCGCCGCGAACCTGGAGAGGATCTCGCCGCGGTCGGCGTCCTGCCAGCTCCGCTGCCGTTCGCGCAGACCTGCCGCCAGGGCGGCGAGCCGGTCGGGCGGGACCGGGGCGAGCGGCCTGTCGGCCTGCCCGGTGATCGGGTTCCTCACGTTCATGTGGTGCGGCCACGGGACATGATGCTCCTGCGATGCTCGGCGGGAGCCATTGTGATCAGGAGAGGGCCGCGGCTGTCAACGCGCCCACGGGGCCAAAGCGGTACGACAGATTTCCTAACCGCCCCAGCCCGGGACGGCCATGCGCACGGAGAGCGCGTGTTCGACCAGGTTGATCAGCGCGACCTTGACCGAGTCCTTGGACCTGGCGTCGAGCCGCACCAACGGGATGTGCGGCGCCAGCGTCAGGGCGTCGCGCACCTCGGCGTCGCTGTGCGGATATTGACCGTCCCAGCCGTTGACGCCCACCACGAACGGCAGCTGGGCCTCCTCGAAGTAGTCGATCGCCGGGAAACTGTCGGAGAGTCGGCGTGTGTCCACGAGCACGACCGCGCCGATGGCGCCCCGCACCAGGTCGTCCCACATGAACCAGAACCTGTGCTGACCGGGCGTCCCGAACAGGTACAGGATGAGGTCACGGTCCAGGGAGACCCGGCCGAAGTCCATGGCGACGGTCGTGGTCGACTTCAGCGGCGTCATGCCCAGATCGTCGATCCCCACGGAGGCGTCGGTCATGACGGCCTCCGTGGTCAACGGCATGATCTCCGACACCGCGCCGACGAACGTCGTCTTGCCCACCCCGAAACCTCCAGCCACCACGATCTTCGTCGAGGTGAGGCCGGGGCTAGAGCCTGCGAAGTCCACTGAGCACCCTTTCGAGCAGATTAACGTCCGGCCTGCCGTCGTCCAGCTGTGGCTGATGCACGCGGACGAGACCTTCGGCAGCCATGTCAGCGATCAGCACGCGCACCACGCCGAGGGGGATCCGCAGCAGGGCCGACACCTCTGCCACGGACCGGACCTGCCGGCACAGTTGACTGATCGCCTGGTACTCCGGCGTGATATGCGAGAACTCCCGGTGCTCGGCGGTCGCCGAGGACACCAGGGCCTCCATCGCCAGCTTTACCCGCGGCGCCGTCCGTCCACCTGTCACGGCATAGGGACGGACGGGCGATGCGGGGTCGGGATTCAGCTGCGGCTGGGACTGGGGCACAGGCTGGGGCGCCCAACCGCCGCTGTTCCATCTCGGGTCTGACACCTACATCACCTGGTCTGGCTGGCGCGCAGCTCGGCCCGCACAGCCGGAGTCAGCACCTGACCGGCGCGATCGACCATCAGCGTCATCTGATACGCCACCAGACCCATGTCACAGTCCGGAGCCGCCAGCACCGCCAGGCACGAACCGTCACTGACCGACATGATCAGCATCAGCCCGCGCTGCATCTCCACGATCGTCTGGTTGACCGCACCGCCCTCGAACACCCTGGCCGCACCCTGCGTCAGGCTCACCAGGCCCGACGCGATCGCGGCCAGCTGGTCAGCCCGGTCAGCCGGGAAGCCCGACGAAGCCGCCAGCGGCAACCCGTCGGAAGAGACGACCACCGCGTGCGCGACGCCAGGAACGGTGCTGACGAAATCGGTGATTAACCAGTCAACGCCGCGCGCCGCGTGACTCAGCTCATTCATGCGCCCTCCTTCGTCGGACGCATGAACGAGACTCAGCTGTGTTGATTGGTCGCTCGCTTCGCTCACTCATGCGCCCTCCTCCATCGGGCGCATGAGGTGTTGATCGGTCGCTCGCTCATGCTCCCTCCTCCCTGTCATTGTTTCTCGGGCCAGAGGGGAACGCCCTGCCCTCGGTGATGTCGTCGCGTGCCGCCCGGAAGCCCTGCTGGAAGCTCGAGAGCCGGTTGCGGATGCGGTCCGGTGACACCGACGGCATCGGTGTCACGCCCTTCGGCGACGCCGAGGAGTCAGCCGAGCCGGGCACCAGGTTGGCCTTGGGCACCCGCTTGGGCAGCCCCGCCGCCGTCTGGCCGTCACGTACCGGTTCCACCACTGCCTCCGCCGCGCTCCAGCCTTCGTCCGCTTTGCTCGAACCCCAGCTCGCCCCGCTGTCGCGGCCGAACCAGGCCGACTCCACCGCGGCGAAGATGGGTAAGTAGTCGTCTCCCGCCGAGGCGGGCGGGGCGGCCGGGATGGAGCCCGGGTTGCCCGACTCGGTCTCGGGGAAGTCGAACCCCGGCCGCTGCGGCGGCATGGTGTCGCGGCCCCATCCGCCCGGCGGGGGCTCGGGCACGGGCCGTCTGGGCAGGGCTCGGTCGCCGTTCCAGGACGGGCTGCGGGGCGGGGTCCAGACGTCGGAGCTGTCGTAGCCGCTGCCGATGCGCGGCTCGGACGGCCACGCGGCGGCGTCCGGCTGCCACTGCTGCGTCGGCGGCCAGTTGCCGTTCAGCTCCGGGTTCGACGGGAAGGACGGGTGGCCGGGCCCCATCTGGCCGGGCCCCATCTGGTACGTGGGCTGCGGCCAGTCCGGAGCCGGGGGCGCGGTCTGCGGCCAGTCCGGAGCCGGGGGTGCGGCCTGCGGCCAGTCCGGAGCCGGGGGTGCGGCCTGCGGCCAGTCCGGAGCCGGGGGTGCGGCCTGCGGCCAGTCCGTTGCCGGAGGCGCCGGGTGCGGCCCCGAGTACGGCTGCTCGCCGGGACCGCCACTCGCCGCGCCCGCGAGGGCGGGCGGCTGGTTGCCCGAGAAGGAGGGCATGCCGGCGATGTTCGGAACCTGGGAGCCGAGCATGTTCTCCGGGATGAGCACCATCGCGGTCAGGCCGCCTGAGGCGTGCGGGCGCAGCTGCACCCGGATGCCGTGCCGGTGCGCCAGCCTGGCCACCACGAACAGGCCCATGCGCCGCGACACCGACACGTCCACGCTCGGCGCGTCCGTGAGGCGGTCGTTGGCCTGGACCAGCTCGTCCTGGGTCATGCCGATGCCGGCGTCGGTGATCGACAACATGACACCGCCGCCGTCGATCCTGCTGCCCGAGACCGTCACCCTGGTCTCGCGCGGCGAGAACGACAGCGCGTTCTCGACGAGCTCGGCGAGCAGGTGGATGACGTCGTTGACGGCCTGGCCGGCCACCGAGACGCCGTCGGGCACCTGCAGCACGACCCGCTCGTAGTTCTCCACCTCGGACAGCGAGGCGCGGGCCACGTCCACCAGCTTGACCGGCTGGCTCCAGCGGCGCGGCGGGTCCTGACCGGCCAGCACCAGCAGGTTCTCGCTGTTGCGCCGCATGCGGGTGGCCAGGTGGTCCAGCTTGAACAGGTTCCCGAGCCGCTGCTCGTCCTGCTCGCCCTGCTCCAGCCCGTCGATCAGGGTGATCTGCCGTTCCACCAGCGTCTGACTGCGCCGCGACAGGTTCACGAACATCGCGTTGACGTTGCTCCGCAGGCGGGCCTCCTCGCCCGCCAGCCGGACCGCCTCACGGTGCACCTCGTCGAACGCCCGCGCGACCTCGCCGATCTCGTCGTGCGTGTCCACGCCGATGGGGACGACGGGACCGGCCACGCCGTCGTTGCTCTCGCGCAGCTGCTGCACGGTCTCCGGCAGGCGGTGGCCGGCGATGTCGAGGGCCTCGCCGCGCAGCTTGCGCAGCGGCCTGATGAGCGAACGGGCGATGAGCGAGATGATCGCGGTGACCACGACCAGCAGGAGCAGGATGAGACCGCCGGAGATCAGCGCCGAACGGTTGGCGCCTTCCTCCAGGGCGCGGGCGCGCAGGATGACGGAGGAGGACAGGTCCTTCTCCACGCTGCGCAGCGCGTCGATCTTGCCGGTGCTGACGTCGAACCAGGTGGAGACGTCCCTGTCCGGCCGGACACCGATGCTCAGCTCCTTGCCCTCGGCGGACTGCGCCATGGCCCGCAGCCTGAACAGGTCGGTCTGGTCGACGTCCCTGCCCACGACCGTGTTGCGGTAGAGCTCAAGCTGGTCGAGGGTGGCCAGGGTCGCGAACAGCGTCTCCTCGCTCTCCTCGCGCGACTTGGCGTCGGTGAGCGCGTCGAACTCGCCGCTGTCGAAGCCCTGCTTGTCCAGAGCGCTGGCCAGGACGCCGCGCTGCTTGGAGGCCTGCTCCTTGGCCCGGGAGATGGCCGACATCGCGCTGGCGCTGTGCGAGACCTCGTCGTCCACCGCCACCTGGCCGACCTGGTCGTGGAACTGGAGCAGGGCCGCGATGATCTGCGAGTACTTCTGGATCATCGGGAGGGGCTGGATCTTCCCCTTGACGGCCGTCTCGCGCAGCGTCGGGATCTCCTCCAGACGGCGGAGCACGGGGCGTACGGCGTCGCCATGGGTGTCCGAGAGCGCCCGCGCCCGCTGCTTGGCCTCGTCGATGAGGCCGTTCACACCGCTGTAGGTCGTGCGGAGCTGGGCCTCTCGGGTGGCCGGCCGGCCCTGTGCGATGTAGAGGGCGGTCTGGTCGCGTTCGAAGGACAGCTCATGGGTGACGGCGCCGAGCTGCTGGCTGAGCTCGGCCACCTCTCTGAGGGTCTGGTAGGTGTTGGCGTCCCTGAGCGAGGTGAACACGCTCAGTCCGCCCAGACCCACGGCCACTGCCGTGGGGACGACGATCAGCGCGATAAGGCGCGACCGCACGTGCCAGTTGCCCAGCCCGAACCTGCGTGAAGGAGGGTTGGGCAACCGTCGCTTCTGATGCCCGTGCGGCTCGCGGTCGGCGGAAGCTCCAGCGCTCTGCGTTCTCACTTGCCTTCGCAACCTCTCGCCCGTGGAGGGGAATTCTCGGTGACCATGCAGGTAAATGCACGTGGGGCAATATGTACGTCAGATAGTCAGCATTTGAGCACAGCAGTTGGCGCGGGCCAACCACTACTAGTGCCCCATTGAGGCGTTTATCCCCGATTGTCCAAATATTTCGGCAGAATCGGTGAGGTTACCCTCTAACTGGTGAAACAGGCAACAGAAGAGTGTCCAGCGAGCCTGTTTCGGGCTCGTGGAATATTCGACTGACTAGCCTCATCAGTAACAGTCGTCCCGCCGATCCCCTCCTTTCACAAACCGGACAAACACCGATCTCTTACCGCTCATCAAATTTTCACGATAGAACGAGAACCCGACATTGCAACCACAGATATCGTTTTCGCGATAATGACTACAGATTTGGTGTTACGGTCTATCCCTGTTGTGCGTCAGGCACACAGCCCCCGGGAGCAGAAGCCACCCGGTCCCCCCGCCTGGCTCCATCTGAAGGGAGTCCCTGACATGAGGCTTGGCCGTCCCGCCAGGGCCGCCATCATCGGGTTAGCTTTGACACTCGGCGCCGTTGCGTGCAGCACGGGCGGCTCCACGACACCAAGCGCGGCCCCGTCCGCATCCGCCGGCGGCCTGGAGAAGACGAAGATCAAGGTCGCCACCCTGCCCGCCATCGACAGTGCCGCCATCTACGTCGCCATCGACCAGAAGCTCTTCGAGAAGGAAGGGCTGGAGGTCACCCCGCAAGTGGTCCAGGCCGCGCCAGAGGCCATCCCCATGCTGCTCAAGGGCGAGATCGACGCGATGTTCGGCAACTATGTGTCGATGTTCCAGGCGCACGACAAGCAGGCTCTGAAGCTGCGCATCCTGGCCGAGGGCTCTCGCGCGGCCCCCGACTCGCTCAGCATCATGGCCCTGCCGAACTCGCCCATCAAGACCGCGAAAGACCTCGAAGGCAAGACGATCAACGTGAACGTCCTGCACAACTTCCAGGAACTGGCGCTGACGCAGGTGCTCAAGGCCAACAACGTCGACCCGGCCAAAATCAAGTACGTCCAGGTGACGTTCCAGAACATCATGCCCTCGTGGAAGGGCGGCCAGATCGACGCCGCGTACCTGGGCGAGCCCATGGTCACGGCGGCCACGTCCTCGATGGGCGCCCGCAAGATCCTCGACCCGGCGTCGGGTCCCGCCGCAGAGTTCCCGATCTCCGGTTATGTCAGCACCCAGGAGTGGTACGACAAGAACCCCAAGACGGCGGCGGCGTTCCAGCGGGCGATCCACAACGCGGCCAAGCTCATGGAGAACAACCGCGAAGTGGTGGCCAAGGTGCTGCCGAACTTCACCCAGATCGACGCGGCCACCGCGGCCACGGTCACGTTCCCGTACTTCTCCAGCAACGACAACCCCGTCCGCCTGCAACGCGTGGCCGACTGGATGCTGGAAGCCAAGTGGCTCTCGAAGGCGATCGACGTCAAGTCGCTGATGTCGCCCACCACGTCGGGGTGAGCGCTCAGACCCTGGCCCCCTCCCGCCCGGCGTCCGCCGCCACACGCTGGTCGCGCCGGGCGGGCGGGGCCCTCGCCTTCGCCGCACTGATCGAACTCGTCAGCCGGACCGGGCTGGTCGATCCGGAGAACCTGCCGCCCGCGACGGCGATACTCGGGCGGGCGGTGACGCTGATGGCCGATCCCGCCTTCCGCGCGCACGCCCTGACGAGCCTGCTCGCCTGGGCGATCGGGCTCGGCGTCGCGGCGGTGGTCGCGGTGCCGCTCGGGCTGCTGCTCGGCAGCGTGCCGGTCATCGACGCCGCCACGCGCTCGGTCGTGGAGTTCCTGCGGCCGATCCCGTCGGTGGCGCTGATCCCCCTGGTGTCCCTCCTGATCGGCACCGGACTGCAGGTGCGCGTCACGCTGGCGGTCTACGCCTCGTTGTGGCCGATCCTCTACAACACGATGTACGGGCTGCGCGGCGTCGACCCCCTCGCCAAGGAGTCGCTGCGGTCGTACGGCTTCGGGCCCCTCGCGGTGCTGCTGCGCGTGTCACTGCCGTCGTCGGCGCCCTTCATCACGACCGGGATCAGGCTGGCCGCCGGAGTCGCGCTCATCCTGATCGTCAGCACCGAGATCGTGGCCGGGCGGGGTGAGGGCATCGGCGTGTTCATCTTCTTCGCCGGCATCGCCGTGCCCGCGCGGATGACCGACATCCTGGCCGCGGTGTTCTGGGTCGGGCTGTTCGGGGTGCTGGTCAACGCGCTGCTGGTGGCCGCCGAACGGCGGGCGTTCCGCTGGCACCACGCGCGCCTGGGAGAGACGGCATGAGGACCAGGGGCATGCGAGGGGCGGCGTTCCGGTCGCTGGTGCTGGTCGTGCTGATCCTCGCCTGGGAGGCGGTCACGCGGCTGGCGGGCAGCACGTTCTTCCCGCCGCCCAGCACGATCGTGGTCAGGATGCACGCGATGTGGTTCTCCGGCCCGCCGGGCAGGCTGTTCCTGACCGACGACGCCATCGGGAACATCCTGCCGAGCCTGGGCAGGATGGCCGCCGGGTTCGCGGGGGGCGCGCTGGCCGGGGTCGTGCTCGGGCTCGCGCTGGGGCTGTCCGCGCGGGCGTACGACTATCTCGACGGGGTGCTGCAGTTCCTGCGGGCCATCCCGCCGCCCGCGCTGGTCACGGTCTTCGTGGTGGTGTTCGGGTTCGGGCTGCGGATGCAGCTGACGTTCATCGTCTTCAGCATCGTCTGGCCGGTGCTGCTCAACACCGCCGACGGCGCCCGCTCGGTCGAACCGCTGCACCTGCAGACCGGCCAGGTGTTCCGGCTGACCTGGACCGAGCGGCTCTTCCTGGTGATCCTGCCGTCGGCGCTGCCCAAGATGTTCGCGGGGCTGCGGCTCGCGCTGTCGCTCTCCTTGATCGTCATGGTCTTCTCCGAACTGCTGCCCGGCACCGTGAACGGCATCGGGTTCCAGCTCACGGCCGCGTACCAGACCTTCGACCTGCCCGCCATGTGGGGCGGGATCGTGCTGCTCGGAGTGCTGGGCTACGCCCTCAACGAGCTCTTCCTGGTCGTCGAGCGGCGAGTCCTGGCCTGGCACCACGCCGCCCAGCAACTCACGGGCACGTGAGAGTAAGATCGCACGCGTTTACAAGTATGCCGATTCCCGCTCGGATAGAGTGTTTCCGGCTCAGTGTTGTCCATGGTCTCGCCCCCTGAGGAACTCCATTGCTCGAGATAGACAACCTCTCCCACGTCTACGGCGGCGGTACCCCCAACGCGCACCACGCCATCGAGGGCCTCAACCTGAGCGTCGCCGCGGGTGAGCTGCTGTGCATCGTCGGCCCCTCCGGGGCGGGCAAGTCGACCCTGCTGCGTTCGATCGCCGGGCTGCTCACGCCAACGGGCGGCCAGATCAAGATCGAGGGCAACCTCGTACGCCAGACGCCGGACAACCTCGCCGTGGTCTTCCAGGACTACAGCCGCTCCCTGTTCCCGTGGATGTCGGTGGCCGACAACGTCGCGCTGCCGCTGCGCCGCAAGAACATGGACAAGCGCCAGCGCCGCGAGGCCGCCCAGGAGGCCCTGGAGTCGGTCGGCCTGGCGGGCGCGGAGCGCAAATACCCGTTCCAGCTGTCGGGAGGCATGCAGCAGCGGGTGGCGATCGCGCGGGCCCTGGCGTACCGCCCGGCCCTGATGCTCATGGACGAGCCGTTCGGCTCGGTGGACGCGCAGACCCGCGAGGACCTGGAGGACCTCGTCCTCAAGGTCCGCGGCCACCACCAGATGACGATCGTGCTCATCACGCACGACATCGACGAGAGCGTCTACGTGGGCGACCGCGTGGTCGTCCTGTCGAAGGCCCCGGCCCACGTGGTCGGCGACCTCAAGGTGGAGCTGCCCGGGCCGCGCGACCAGATCACGACCCGCGAACACCCGGACTTCGTCCACCTGCGCGCCGAGGTCGGCCGCCTGGTCCGCGGCAGCCACGCCACCGTATAGGTGGGCCGGGCTCCCCCACCCGTCACCCAGCTGGGTGGTGGGCCCGCCGACACCCACCCCGAGCCGCCGCGTTCATCCCACAGACTTGTCAGCCGCCGAACGATCCGAGTCGGTCACAGACTTCGAACACCTCCACGTGCCGCCATAGGCCCAGCCTTGCCGGCGTGCCCCGAACCTCGACTTCTCAGGTCGTCGGCATCGGACGACAACATGATCGTGCACTGGCGGAACACTTCCACGGCTTCCGCCGACGAGCGTGTTCCGTGTATAGCATTTCCAATGCCATAATGGTTCCATGGCTGACGACGTTGACTTTCTCCCTGGTGATGGCCCCGCCAGCGGCATCTCCGTCACCCTCGCCGCCGGCACTCTGCAAGCGATCCGCGAGCGGGTCGGCAAGCGGGGTGTGTCCGCGTACCTGGAGAGAGCTGCTCAGCGTCAGATCGAGCGGGACAACCTGGACGAGCTGATCGCCGACTTCGAGAAGGATCACGGCCCTGCCGATCCCGCGGCCGTGGCGGCCAAGCGGGCTCGACTCACCGGCGATGCCCCAGGGGCAGGGGCCGCTGCGTGAGCGGCGCCCTGGTCCTGGACAGCGAGGGCTTGGCGAAGGCCGTGCAGCGGGATCGGGAGGTGCATGAGTGGCTGGCGGCGGCCCGTGACGCGGACCTGCCGGTTGTGACCTCGGCAGCAGTGCTGGTCGAGGTGATTCACCCAAAGATCAACGACGTCGCGTTGAAGTGGACGCTGTCGCGCCTTCGCGTGGAGCCGGTTACGCAGGCTGTCGCCCAGTCCGCTGCCACTCTGCTGCGGAGCGCGGGGTTGCACGGTCACAAGTACGCCATCGACGCCATGCTGTGCGCGACTGCTCTCCAGCATCCGGGCCAGGTGACGATCCTGACCTCCGACGTCGAGGACATTCGCCTGCTCATGGCCGATCATCCGCGAGCAGGAGCCGAGAAGGTCTGATGCCCTGCCGGCCACCCACGCAGTCGCCGTCACCGGCCTGACCGCCGCGAGCAAGCTCGTCGAGGCCGACGCCGTCGCCACCCCCGACGGCTTCAACGTTTCCGCCGGGGCGCCTGCTCGCCTTCGCCCAGGGCTGATCCGCCCCGCAGGTTATGCCCAGTGATGGACGAATGCCATATGTGGTCTCGATCCCCTAGCCTGTTTTCGTGGATGATGTCCTGGCGGGCCAGGGTTGCGCCTGGGTGTTCGAGGCGGACTCGCTGCGGGTCAGGCCCGAAGGCGCCAAGGTCCCCAAACTCGTTTCCGAGCTCGGTGAACGGGTCATTCCCTATGCGGCGATCGCCGAGGTGACGCTGACCGCCGGGAAGAAGGGCACCGTGGTGCTGCGCGTGGTGCCCCGGCGGGGTGCCGATCCGGTCATGACCGCGGCGGCCGGGCAGCTCAAGGAGCCGGCCGATCCTTGGCGGCTGGTGCTGCCTGCCGAAAGGGAGACGCTCGCCGATTACTACGCGGACGAGTTGCGGGCGGCCATCGGTGATTCCGGGCCGGTGACGCGGTTCATGGTCGAGGCTCCGCCGGTGCCCCGCACCTTCAAGGGGTGGGACGGGGCGGCGACGTTCGACGGGGCGGCCATCACGTTCACGTGGTACTGGTCGGTGGCGTCGACCGCCAAATACTCCACGGGTGACCAGCGGTTCTCGGTCGCCGATCTGGAGAACGTCGAATGGCACGCGCCGGAGGGCACGAGCGGATGTCTCCGGCTGCGGGTTCGCGGGCGGCAGGCGGATCCCGATCCGAACAAGGATCCGGCCTCCGTCCTCTTCGGGCTCGGGTGGGGGGCGACGTCCAAGTCCTTGCCCTTCGCGGCCGCGGTCCTCGCGGCGATCCCGGCTCAGGACGCCCCCACGCTCGACGCCGCCCCGGCGGCCCGCGAGGTGCTCCGGGCTCCGTCGGGTGCCGAGGCGGCCGAGCTGATCGCCAAGCTGGGGGAGCTGCGGGACGCGGGGCTGCTCTCCGAGGAGGAGTTCCAGACGAAGAAGGCCGAGCTGCTGTCCCGCATGTGAGGTTGAGGGCCGAAGGTTGAGGGCCGAAGGTTGAGGGCCGAAGGTTGAGGACCGAAGGTTGAGGACCGAAGGTTGAGGACCGAAGGTTGAGGACCGAAGGTTGAGGACCGAAGGTTGAGGACCGAAGGTTGAGGGCCGAAGGTTGAGGACCGGAGACTGGGGCCGGGGCGGTGTTTGCCCCAGTCGCCGGGTGGGGTGTGGGTCAGCGGGTGATCAGGCGGATGGTCGAGCCGCCGTGGCCGAGCCTCAGCGACACCTGGCCCGCCGGGGCGTCGGAGTCGATCTCCGGGTAGTCGTCGCTGGACACCGTGACGCCGATGCTGTGCCCGGCCGCGACGCGGTAGTGCGTGGGCCAGGTGCGGAGGTCCAGGTCGTACGTCTTCCCTGGGCGAACCGGGATCGCGCGGGTGTGGCCGGAGCGGTGGCTCGCCTTCAGCCAGCCCTGGGTGATGCGGGTCGCCGTGCCGTCGGGGGCGATGTCCTGCACCACCACCGCGATGTTGCCGTCGGCCGCCGTGAACGAGGCCCGTACCTTCGCCTCGACCTCACCCGCGAGGACCAGGTCGCGCTGGAGCGGCTCGGTCGCGAACGACAGCCGCTGGCCCGGCCCGCCCGCGGCCGGCTCGGTGTTGACCTCGAAGGTGCGGGTGGCGGGCCTGCCGGGGTCGGAGGTCAGGGCGCCGTCAGCGCCGAGGCCGAGCCGCACCGGGCGCGTTCCCGCAGGGGGCCAGCTGTCGAACTGCTGCCAGCCCGTACCCGGCACCTCATAGGAGGTCACCCTGGCCGCGGGCAGCGGGGCTCCGGGGCGGCTGGCCAGCCAGCGGTCCCACCAGGCGAGGTAGGCGCCGTTGCCGATGTCGGCGGGCTGCCCGGCCGGCCAGCCGTGCACCCAGGGGCCGGACACCAGCCAGACGTTGCGCCCGCGCGCCCGGAGGTTGTCCACCATGCCCTGCCGGTAGCGGTCGTACCAGCCGGCGATCTCCAGGACGGGGACGTCGAGGTCCTTCCAGCGGGACTTGACGCTGCGCTCGCGCCAGAAGTCGTCGTAGAGGGGGTGCTGGGCGTACGTCACGAGGGTGTCGGGGGCGACGGATCGCTGCCAGTCGCGGATCCTGGCCGAGTAGATGCCGCCCCGGTAGATGGTGTTCTCGTACCAGTCGCTGATGCCGTCCACGGGGATGATGGCGGCGAGGTGGGGCGGCTTGTTGACGGCGACGAGCAGGGACGAGTGCCCGCCGTAGCTGACGCCCGTCTGCCCGATCCGGCCCGTGGACCAGGGCTGGGCGGCCAGCCACTCGATGAGGTCGTAGTTGTCGCGCTGCTCCTGGCCGCTGAAGGGGTCGAGATAGCCGGGCGAGTCGCCCGAGCCTCGGACGTTGCACACGGCCGCGACGTAGCCCCGGGTGACGAAGTACGCGGCGGCCTGGCCTTGGGGGCCGAGCTGGTCGTAGGCGTTGTAGTCGTAGACGATGCCGGGGAAGCGGCCGGGGGCCGGAGTGCCGTCGGGGGCGGCGGGACGGTGCAGGTCGCAGGCCAGGTGGCTGCCGTCGCGCAGGGGTACGGTGACGCGTTCCTTGTGGACGCCGTACTCGGCGGGGCGGTCGTAGGCGAAGAACGGGTCGGCGGGGAGGGATGTGGTGGTGGTCCCCGCCACCGGCACCGGTTCGGCGGCCGCGGGAAGGGCGGGGAGGGCGGAGACGCAGGTCAGGCCCAGCGCGGCGGACAGGGTGGCGGACAGGGCGGCCATGATCTTGGTGGGTCTCATGTTCGGTCCTCTTGAGGCGGAGGGGCGCTTCGAGGTGAAAGGCGTCAGGAAGGGAGGGGGTGGGATGAGGGCGGGGGGCCGAGACGGGTGCCGCCGGGGCCCGTGGCGAAGGTGAGCCAGGGTTGTGGCGGGCGGAGCCGGCCAGTGGCCGGGTCCGTCTGGCCGACTCCGGGGCGGGAGTAGTCGCACACGCCCGTCGGGAAGGCGGTACGCAGGCGCGCCCACTGCTCGTCCGTGAACGCGACGCCGCCGTAGTCCCCGCGCCGCAGCGGCTTCAGGCGGCATTTCAGCAGGTCGCTGGTCGGCCCCTCGCCGGCCGCGACCCGGGTGTCCGCCTTGTGCGGGTACGCCTGGTCGCAGGCGGCCTGGTCGGTGACCTTGGCGCCGGAGATCCAGCAGGCGTCCACGGCCTCGGCGGGACGGTGGCGTACGACCATGCCGGGCAGCGGGGTGGGCCGGTGGTCGGCCTCGACGGCGGCTAGCCAGCGGTCCATGACGTCCAGGGGCGAGCCGTCGCTGCCGTTCGTCCAGAGCACCTGGTTGCGGTGGTGGCCGTTGGCCCGGTCGAGGCGGTTGCGGAGGACGAGGCTGCGCCAGGGGTAGTGGTAGTCGTTGTTGTCGGTGCCGCGGAGCACGAGGATCGGCACCTGGGCCAGGCCCCGGCCGAAGACGACGCGTCCGGTGCGGTGCGCGGTCTCGACGGCTCCGGCGTCGGCCGCGCTTCGCGAAGGGGTCCAGTTCATGTCGATGTCGAAGCCCCCGACCCGCTGGTTGAGGTCGACGAACTGCTCGGCGCTGATGCGCCCGTCGCGGAGCGCGGTCAGGCCGTACTGGACACCGACGTTGTCCCACGGCCGCCGGGCGCACGACGCACCGGAGCACCCCTCCCTCCGGGCGCCGTAGATGGAGATCATGAAGTCCTGGAGCGTGCAGCGGACGCCCCCGGGGTTGCGCGCCGGGTCGTAGCTCGCCTCCCCCGCGCAGGACGTCCCGTCGTCGGGCTTCATGTAGTCGGGGGCGCGACCCGCGGAGGTGGCGCAGACGCCGGTGCCACCGTGCCCGAAGACGGCGGTCCTGTCGTCGGGGTCGGTCCACAGCGACGTGGCGTCCATGGCGCGGACCAGGGCGGCGCAGTCGCCGAACTCGCGGTAGGCCCCGACGATCTGGTCCGGCCAGTCCTGGGTCGGCAGGAGGCCGTCCAGCAGGCCCGGGTAGGCGTCGGCGACGAGGTACTGCTGGAGCGCCCCGCCCGAGCCGCCGCGGCCGATGGTGTAGCGGATCTCGCCATACGTCTCGACGACGTGCTCCTTGACCATCATGACGGTCTCGGCGGAGGTGACGTCGTTGCTGTGCAGGTAGTTGTCGGTCATCGTGGACGACGCCACCGCGAACCCCTTGACGGCCGCCTCCTGGGCCTCCGGCATGGTCAGCCCGCGGGAGACGCCCTGCCGGTACTGCTGGCCCGTGCCCGCCCCGAACACCCACACCAGCTTGTGGTTCCAGTTCGCCGGCACGAGCAGGTCGTAGATCCCGCGGTTGACGGCGCCGCGTTCGAGGGTGGCCTTGACGCCGTTGCCGAGGGTGATCTCACTGCGGACGGGCGCGGCGTCGCACTGGTCGTTCAGCGCGGGGCCGAGGCCGTTCTCGGCCGTCTGGCACTGCCACGGCCGCACCTGCGCGCCCGAGAACACCGGGCCGCCCGACGGGTGGTCGGTGATGGTCAGCCGCTCGGCCCGCCCTCGCGGCGGCCGGACGGTCAGGACGTTCCGGCCGGGTGAGAGGCCGTCGACGAGCCCGGTCAGCGTGCCGTCCGTCCCGGATGCGAAGCGGGAGGTGACGTCGGCGCCGTTGAGTTCGACCTGTACGCGTGCGGAGCCGGTGACCCTGACCAGCGCGTCGCCTCCCGAGACCAGGTCGGCGCGGTTGGAGAGCACTTCGACCGCGAGATCCGGCTGCGCCGGGAACAGCGGCAGCGCCATGAGCGCCGGGATGAGGGCAAGCTCGCGCCAGCTCATGTCACTCTCCAGAGGGCTCAGAGGGAGAACGCGCCGGTGAGCAGCGCGACCGCGGTCATCACGAGCGTGGTGGCGAAGGCCCACTTGAAGATGAAGCGCTGATGCTCGCCCAGTTGCACGCCGCTCATCCCGACCAGGATGAACGTGGAGGCGGTGAGCGGGCTCAGCGGGAACCCCGTGGTCATCTGCCCGAGGATGGCCGCCCTGGCCACCTCGGCGGGGGCGCCGCCGAAGCCGCTGACGGTCTCGGCGAGCACGGGCAGGACGCCGAAATAGTAGGCGTCGGGGGTGAAGACCAGGCTGAGCGGCATGCCGGTGATGGCGACGAGGACCGGCAGGTGCCCGCCGAGCGAGTCGGGGATGACGCTGACGAACGCCGACGCCATGCTGCCGATCATCTTGGTGCCGGTGAGGACGCCGGTGAACACGCCGGCCGCGAAGATCATCGTGGTGACCAGGACGACACTCTTGCCGTGCTTCTCCAGGAGCTCCTGCTGGCGTTCCCAGGTGGGGTGGTTGACCAGCAGCGCGATCGCGAACCCGACCACGAACAGCACCGGCAGGGGCATCACCTGCAGCACGAGCCCGACCAGCAGGGCGACCGTGAGGACCAGGTTGAAGGCCGTCAGCGCCGGGTGGGCGGGCGCCCGCTGGGTGCCGGGCCCGTCGCCGGCCAGCCGCTCCTCGGGCAGCTCAGGAGCGGAGATCGTGCCGAGGCGGCGGCGTTCCCTGAGCCCGATCAGGTACGACGCCACCAGCACCCACACGATGCCCGCCGCCATCGCGGGCAGGACCGGCGTGAACACCTGGGAGCTGTCCAGCTTCAGCGCCGCCATCGCGCGGGCGGTGGGGCCGCCCCAGGGGATGAGGTTCATGACGCCGGCGCCCAGGCAGACCACGCCAGACAGGACGAGCGGGCTCATGCCGAGCCGCCGGTAGACCGGCAGCAGCGCCGAGATCGTGATGAGGAACGTCGAGGCGCCGTCTCCGTCGAGGGCCACGCACATGGTCAGTACGGCGGTGCCGACGGCGATGCGGAGTGGATCGCCCTTGGCCACGCGCAGGATGCCGCGGATGAGCGGATCGAAGAGACCGGCGTCGATCATCAGGCTGAAGTACAGGACCGCGAACGCGATCATGATGCCGGTCGGCGCGACCTTGGTCAGCCCGTCGAGGATCATCTTGCCCAGCTCGCCGCCGAAGCCCCCGGCCAGCGCGGCCAGAACGGGGATCAGCACCAGCGCGATCAGGACCGACACGCGTTTGGTCATGGTGAGCAGCAGGAACAGCGCGATCGTGGTGAATCCCAGGGCTGCCAGCATCGGTGTTCGCCTTCTTCCTCGCCCGGCTCGCGGGGGGTGACGTGCCGGAGTGTTACGGAAGAGTTTCCGAGCGACGAAATCACAGGTCCAGCATCAAAGCAACATTTATCCATGCGTTCTGCGCAATAGTCCCGCTCTATGCTCGACGCCATGGAGGCGAACCTGCGGCTGCTGGCCGCCTACGCCGCCGTCGCCAGGGCGGCGAGTTTCACCGCGGCGGCGGCCGAGATGCACGTGTCACAGTCGTCGCTCAGCCGGGCGGTGGCCGAGCTGGAGCGGCTGCTCGGCGCGCAGTTGCTGGAGCGTGACACCCGCAACGTCCAGCTCACCGCGGCCGGGGTGGAGACGCTGCGGGTCGCCGAGCAGATCGTGTCCGCGCACCGGTCGGGCATGAAGGAGCTGGAGCGCTACCTGCTCGGCGAGTCGGGCGTGGTGGCCGTGGCCACGCTGCCGTCGGTGGCGGCGGTGCTGCTGCCCCGGGTGATCTCCGAGTTCCGGCTGCGGCGGCCGCTGGCCGGGTTGCGGATCATGGACGGCCTGGAACAGGTCGTGCTCGGCCGGGTCCTCTCGGGGGACGCCGACTTCGCGATCTCCACGGTCGGCGCCGCGCCCGAACAGCTCGAACACCGCCCGTTGATCAAGGACCGCTTCCACGCCGTGCTGCCCGAGGACCATCCGCTCACCGAGCTCCCGGAGATCACCTGGGAGGAGCTGGCCAGGGAGCCGTTCCTGGCGGTCGGGCCGGAGTCGAGCGTGCGGCGGCTCACGGACGCGGCGTTCGCGCAGGCCGGGGCGGTCCCGACGCTGGCGGCCGAGGCGGGCAGCGTGGCCACGGTGGGCGGGCTGGTGACGGCCGGGCTGGGCGTCTCGGCGATGCCCGCCCTGGTGCTGCCGCTGATGAGGGCGGGGACGGTGGTGTACCGGCCGCTCGCCGAACCCGTCGTGGACCGCCGGCTGGACGTCGTGGTCCGGGCCCGCCGCACGCTGCCGCCGGCGACGAGCGCGTTCCTGGACCTGCTGGACGGGTTCCGCCGCGAGCTGCGGGACCTGCCCGCGGGCGTCACCTGGAACCGAGGCTGAGGCAGCCCTCCGGGATTCATGCGCAAAGCGCATTGAATGATGGGTTTCTTGTGCTGGACACGCATTTCGCCGCCTCGGCAGGATGAAACGGGTCGGGAGGCGAAGGAGCGCGGGTGACAGGCACGGGTCAGGAAACGGGCGGAAGCGGCCAGGGGCAGCTGCGCGGGCTGAAGGTGGTGGAGTTCGCGCACGTGGTGGCCGGGCCGATGGCCGGCTCCATGCTCGCCGACCAGGGCGCCGACGTGGTGCACGTGGAGGCCCCCGGAGCCGGGGACGCCGCCCGCGCGATGGGCCCGGTACGGGACGGCGTGCCCCTGTGGTTCAAGGTCGCCGGCCGCAACAAGCGTTCGGTCACCCTCGACCTGCACCACGCCGCCGGACGCGAGATCGCCCACCGGCTGGTCGCCTGGGCGGACGTCGTGATCGTCACCCTGCGGGCCGGGCGGCTTCGCGACTGGGAGCTGGACTGGGAGGCCGTGCACCGGATCAACCCGATGGCGATCCTGCTGCAGATCTCGGGGTTCGGGGCGACGTCCTCGCGGGCGGACGAGCCGGGCTTCGGCAAGATGGGCGAGGCCAGGAGCGGGGTGGTGCACCTGACCGGGTTCCCCGACGGGCCGCCCGTGCACACGGGGTTCTCGCACGGGGACGCGGTCACGGGGCTGATGGGCGCGTACGCCGTGCTCGCCGCCCTGCACCGCCGCGCCGCCGACCCCGCCTTCGACGGCGAGTGGATCGACCTGGCCCTCTTCGAGCCGCTCTACCGGCTGATCGAGTGGCAGATCATCACGTACGACCAGCTCGGCGCCGTACCCGAACGGGCGGGCAACCAGCTCGCCGTCGCGCCCGCCGCGGTGATCAACACCTACCGCGCAGGCGACGGCGAGTGGATCACGGTGACCTCCGCGACCCTCCGGTCGGTACGCAACGTGGCCCGCCTGCTCGGACTGCCCGAGGAGGACTTCGCCACCTCGGCGCAGCAGCACGCGGGCCGGGAGACCCTGGACAAGGGCCTGCGGGAATGGGTGGCCGCGCGGAGCACGGACGAGTGCCTGGCGGAGTTCGCCCGGGCGGAGGTGGTGGCCTCCCGCGTGTTCACCGCCGCCGACATCGCCGCCGACCCGGTCTACGCCGAGCGCGGCGACATCATCACCGTCGACGACGCCGACCTCGGCCCCGTGCGCATGCAGGGCGTGATCCCCCACTTCCACCAGCGGCCGGGGAAGGTCTGGCGCACCGGCCCCGCGCTCGGCCAGGACAACCGCCTCGTCTACCACGAGTGGCTGGGGCTCCCGGAGGAGGAGCTGGCGGAGCTGGAGCAGCACGGTGTCATCTGAGCGGCCACTGATCCGTTCCCTGCTCTTCGTCCCGGGCACCAGGACCGGCTGGCTGGCCAAGGCGGAGGCGGCGGGGGCCGACGCGGTCATCCTCGACCTGGAGGACGCCGTCCCCGCCGACGGCAAGCCCGAGGCCCGCCGGGAGGTGGCCGCGGCGGTGGCCGCGTACGCGGGGCACCTGGCCCTGTTCGTCCGCGTGAACCCGCTGGACGGCTGGGCGGGGGCCGAGGAGCTGCGGGCCGTCGCGCACGAGCGGCTCACCGGGGTCGTGCTGCCCAAGGTGGCCGGTCCTGAGGACGTGCGCCTCGCCGACCGGCTGCTCGCCTGGTGCGAGCGCGAACGCGGCCTGCCTCAGGGGCACATCGCCCTGGTGCCGCTGCTGGAGACGGCCTCCGCGCTGCGGGCGGCGTACGACGTCGCCATGGCGGCCCCGTCCCGGATCGCTTACCTCGGCGCCGTCACCGCGCCGGGCGGCGACGTCGCCCGCGCCGTCGGCTACCGCTGGACCCCCGAGAGCACGCTCGGCCTGCGCTCCCGCGTGCTCCTCGACGTGCGCGCCGCCGGTATCCCCAACCCGGTCGCGGGCCTGTGGACCGGCATCGGCGACCTGGACGGGCTGCGCTCCTTCGCCGAGCAGAACCGCGCCCTCGGCTACGAGGGCATGATGGCCATCCACCCCTCCCACGTCCCCGTCATCAACGCGGCCTTCTCCCCCTCCCCCGACGAGCTGGCCCGCTACGCCCGGCTGATCGCGGCGGTGGAGTCCGCCCAGGCCGGGGGGTCGGGCGCGGTGACGTTCGAGGGCGAGATGGTGGACGAGGCCATGGCCGCCACGGCCCGCTCCGTACTCGACCGGTACGGCCGACAAACCGGTTGCGGGCGCCGCGAGACTGAGTCGCATGGAACGAGAACTGATCAGCGCCATCGCCCACCGTGACCATCCGATCGCCGCGCCCATCACGCCCGGCAACCTCGACCGGCTGCTGCGCCGGGCGGCGCTGCCGGAGGGGGCCCGCATCCTCGACCTGGGCTGCGGTGGGGGCGAATGGTCGCTGCGCGCGCTCGAGCTCGTCCCCTCCGCGACGGCCGACGGCGTGGACGTCTCCCGGCAGGCCCTGTCCGCGGCGGAGCGGGCCGCGGCCGCGCGTGGCCTGTCCGGCCGGCTGACGCTGCACGAGACGCCGGCTGCCGAGTTCTCCTCGGAGCAGCCGTACGACCTGGTGCTCTGCGTGGGCTCTACCCACGCGTTCCAGGGGTTGAAGGGCACGCTGGACGCGGCCGCCAGGTTCGTGCGGCCCGGCGGGCTGGCGCTGGTCGGGGAGGGTTTCTGGGAGCAGACTCCGGCGCCCGAGGTCGTGGCGGCCATCGGCGAGTATCCCGATCTGGCGGGCACGGTGGCCGCCGCCGAGTCAGAGGGCTGGCTTGCCGGGTACGGCCACGTGAGCACCCTGGCCGAGTGGGACGAGTACGAATGGTCGTGGACCGGCACCCTGTCCCGCTGGGCCGCCGCCAATCCGGGCCCGGACGGCGACCAGGCCCTCGCCGTCGCACGGGAGCACCGCGAGCTGTGGCTCAACGGCTACCGCAGCGCGCTCGGCTTCGTCACGCTCCTGCTGCAGCGCG
This sequence comes from Nonomuraea sp. NPDC005650, assembly GCF_040605375.1. NCBI lineage: Bacteria > Bacillati > Actinomycetota > Actinomycetes > Streptosporangiales > Streptosporangiaceae > Nonomuraea > Nonomuraea sp. NPDC005650. Next base: position 107,713 of record NZ_JBEXCR010000020.1, on the reverse strand, counting down.
CATGACAGAGCGGCCGGGCCTCCCGTCGTGAGGCCCGGCCACCGGGGACTAACCGTTGATCAGGGCAACCGCCAGGTCAGGATCGAACGTCCCGGCCGTCTTGTCGGAGATGCCGCACTGGCCGTCGGAGTCACCGGGCACCTTGACCCAGAAGAGGTACTCGGCGCCGCTCGTCTGCTTGACGGGCGCGGTGCCGAGCTTGCGGCCGGGCGGGTTGCACCAGTTGTCCTCGGGCGTGTCGTCCGAGTAGGGGCCGTTGCCGTTGCGGCTGGTGTCGATCACGTACTTCTTGGCGCCCACCGTGCCCGAGAGCTGACCGTTGACCGCGACGGAGTACGTCTCGGAAGCGGCGGTGGTGAAGTAGTTCGACACGTTCACGGAGAAGCCGCGGGTATTGGCGATGCCCGACTTGACCAGCAGCGGCGCGATGACGTCGGCCGTGAGCCAGGTGGCGTTGGCCGCGTCCAGGTAGACCCACGCGTTGGGGGCCTGGGCCTTCAGCACCTGCGTGGCGTCCAGCAGCATCGCGTACTGGTCCTCGGGGTTCTTGCCGATCTTGGTCACGCACCCGGCGGCGGCGACCGCGTCGGGCTCCAGCACGACGATCGCGTGCCTCGTGCCGATGGCCTTGGCGAAGTCGGTGATCCAGGTGTGATAGCCGGCCGCGTCGCCCGCGCCGCCGCCCGACTGGTTGGCGCACGCGTCCCGGTTGGGGATGTTGTACGCGACCAGCATCGGCAGCTTGTCCTGGGCCTGGGCCGCGCCCACATAGGTGTCCACGGCCTGCGTGATGTCACTGAACCAGCCGCCGAACCACTCGAAGATCGGCTTGTTGGCGATGTTCGAGGAGATGGCCGCGGTCTGACTCGCGTTCGGATTGGCCGTGACGAACTTGGCCGGGTTGGACTGGTTCCACACGAACAGGGTGGTCGGGCGCGTCGTCTGCGTCTCCATCAGCGACACGTTGTCGAACCGGACCACGGGCTTCCCGCCGGACCCGCCGAGCTGGAACGTCACCTCGGCCGCCGTGTCCGTGGCGGTCGCGGCCGTGAAGGGGATGCTGTAGCGCTTGCTCGCCGTGGTGAGCTGCACGCCGGTGGCCAGCGACTGGTTGGCGCTGGGCGTGGCCTTGTACTGCACCGTCGTGGTGGCGTTGAACGCGATGGTGGAGTAGGCGTCGAAGGAGAGCGTGTAGCTCTTGCCCGGGTTCAGGACGGCGGCGGTGGGCGCGGCCACCATGGCGTCCCAGGGGTTGGCCACGACGGCCTTCACGTCCACCCGCAGCCGCTGGGATTCGACCGCGACGGACGTCTGGCCGATCGCGGCCCAGGGGGCGGTGGCGCTGTCGAAGGTGCCGTTCCCGATGAGCTGGGTGGCGGCCGAGGCGGGCTGGGGGACGACGAGGACTGCTGTCAGAACGGCGGCTAAGGCCGCGGTCTTGCCTGCGATGAATCGCACGTGTGCACCTTTCGGCGGGAGTCGCGGTTGATCATTACCGACCCCATCTGACAAGGTCAAGAGGTGGAGTATGAACCTACGCACCGGCCATCGGCGGTGACGGAGCGTAGGTTCTGCGGCTCCGCTATGATCGGCCGCATGGTTCCTGGCACCTTGTTTCTCTGATCCGCGTCCCTGAGCGGACCTCGCAGCGCTTCCGGCGACCCGTCGTCGGCACGGCTCCGGCCGAGCGCTCTGTTCCGCGTTCTTCGACGCGTTGACCGCCGGCTTCCGGCCTCCACCGAGAAACGAGTGCATTTCCATGACTTCCCGTTCCCTGTCAGGGCACCCGACTGTCCTCAGCACCCTCGACCCGGACGACCCCGTCCTCGACGATCTCGAGCCGCTACGCGGCGTGGTCTCCGACGCCCAGGTCGTGGGCGTCGGCGAGGGCGCCCACTTCGTCCGCGAGTTCACCCTCGCCCGCGCGCGGCTGCTGCGCTTCCTCCTCGAACGCTGCGGGTTCACCGACGTGGCGTTCGAGCTCGGGTCCGCGCAGGCCACCGCCGTCAACGACTGGCTCGCCGGCGACGGCGACGAGGCGGACCTCCCCCAGCTGGCCGGGCCGCTCACCCTGGGCGTGTTCGGCGAGCTGCTGCGCTGGTTGCGCCGCTACAACCGGAGCAGGTCGCGGCCCGTCCAGATCGTGGGGATCGACCTGCCCAACACGCTCACCCTGCGACCCGACCTCGACCCGGTCGCCGACTACCTGCGGCTGGTCGACCCCGACCTCGACGACCTCGTGGCGGGCGTCCTGCGGGTGGCGGGCGAGATCACCGGCGGCTCGGCCGTCGTCTCGGCGCCCGCGTGGGCCGCCCTCGGCCCGGCGGTCCAGGACTCCCTCACGGCGAGCCTGTCCCGGCTGTCGACGCGGCTCCGGGCGCTCGAACCGCTCTACGTCTCCCGCAGCGACCAGCACCGCTACGACACGGCCCGCCGCCACCTGGAGGCCGCCTGCCACACCGACTACATGCTCCGTGCGATGAACGACCTGTTCGCCGGCGCGGGCCTGCCGGGCGACACCTCGGCCCGCGACCACTACATGGCCCTGGCCGTACGGTGGCACCTCGCGCGTGCCGGCAGCGGCGCGCGCGTCGTGCTGGTGGCCCACAACAACCACCTGCAGAAGACCCCCGTCACCTTCGACGGCCACCTGGCCGGCCTGCCGATGGGCCACTACCTCGGACGAGACCTCGGCCCCCGCTACCGCGCCGTGGCGCTGACCCACACGGACGGCCGGGTGCCGGAGATGATCGTCCCGGTCGAGGGCTCTCCGGTCGGATTCGGACTCGACCTCGTCAGCCTCGACGCCCCGGCGCCCGGGAGCGTGGAAGGGGCTCTCCTCGACGCCGGGCTCGGCGGGGCCGTCACCCTGACGGATCTGCGTTCGTGTCCGCCGCTGGACCGCATCCGGTCGCAGAGCGCCGGCGTGGACACGCCGCTGCACGAGGCGTTCGACGCGGTCCTGTGCACCCCCACCGCGACGGCGGACTCATCGACCATGTTTGGAGCTTCCTCATGAACATCACCAACGCCGTCGTCACCGGCGCCGCTGGCGGGATCGGCAGAGCCCTGGCCGCCCGTCTCCGCTCGGACGGGGCGCGGGTCGTGCTCGCCGACGTCAACGAGACGGCGCTCGCCGAAACCGCGGCCGAGCTGGGAGCCGAGGCCGTCCGGACCGACGTCTCCGACTCCGCGCAGCTGGAGGCGCTGGCCGCCGCCGCACCGGAGGTCGATCTGGTCTGCCTGAACGCGGGCATCGTCGGCCGGGATCTGGGCGCGCCGTGGGAGGTGAGCCCGGAGGACTGGGACCGGGTGTTCGCGGTGAACGTCGGCGGCGTGGTCAACGGATTGCGGGCGTTCGTCCCGCGCCTGCTCTCGGCCGGCCGGCCCGCGCACATCCTGATCACGGCGTCGCTGGCGGGGCTCGTCACGTTCCCGGCGGGCGGCGCGTACGCGGCCTCCAAGCACGCCGTCGTCGCCCTCGCAGAACAGGCCGCGCTGTCGCTGGCCGGCACGCCCATCGGCGTGACGATGCTGTGCCCGGCCCTGGTCCGCACCGGCATGTCGCCCGACGGCGAGGACCCCGCGGACATCGCGGACCAGGCCCTCGCGGCGGTGCGGGCGGGCACCTTCACCGTGGTCCCGGACGGCTGGCCGGCCGCGATCACGCGACGCGCCCACTGGCTGGCTACCGGAGCACCGCCGGAGATGCCGGCCGCCGGCCAGTGATTTTGACCCACAGGTCAAGAAACTGCTAGCGACGCGGAGTGGGCCGCCATCTTCGACCTCAACCTCCTCAGCGCCGTCCGCGTCACCAGGGCCGCCCTGCCCAGCCTGATCGAGCGGCGCGGATCGGTGGTGAACGTCTCGTCCATCAACTCCAGGCTCCCGGCCGCCGGTCCCGTCGCCTACAGCGCCGCCAAGGCCGCACTGACCGCGCTCGGCAAGTCCCTCGCCGAGGAGTTCGGCCCCCTGGGCGTCCGGGTCAACACCGTCTCGCCCGGCGTCGTCCGCACCGCGATCTGGGACGACCCGGACGGCTTCGGCGGCAAGGTGGCCGCCCTGGCGGGCGCGGACCACGCCGCGTTCCTGGAGGGGCTTCCGGCGGCGTTCGACATCACCACCGGCCGCATCACCGAGCCACGGGAGGTGGCGGCGCTGATCGCGTTCCTGCTGTCGGACGTCGCCGGGAACATCACGGGCGCGGACCACATCATCGACGGCGGCACCGTGAAGACCCTCTGACGGCGCTGTGCGGTTCTCTGGGGAAGTGCGGGTACGGGATAACCGGCCGTCACTCGGCGGGTCTGATGCCGCCAGTTGAGCGCAATCCGGGCAGGCTCCCGTTGCCATAGGCGCGAACCGCAGAGACCACCCCAATATGGGCAGTGGGCGAACTCGTATCCCACACAGGCTGCTATTCGTCTTGGGCCGCACCGCGTGCTGGACGGGACTGCGGTCGGTGACGGAGATGCCCAACCAGTAGGAGGCCTCCTCTGGGTGGATGGTCAGGCCGCTCTCAAGACTGATGAGGTCATCCAGGTGGACGGGCCAAGGGGATGTACCCGCGTCCGCTGATAACAGATCTCTGTAGCACAGGGGGCTACGTCGAGCTACGATGGAAATATGATGAAGGTCATTACCCAACGGGAGTTCCGCAATAACTCCGCCGCTGTCATGGATCAGGTTGAGGCAGGCGAGGTCTTTCACATCACCCGCAACGGAGTCGAGATCGCGGAGTTGCGACCGATTCCACGCAGACGGCGCTTGAGCGCTGAAGAGCTCGTCGCCAGACATCGCCGACTTCCAGTTGTGAACTACGCGGCGATGCGTCGAGAGGCCGACGAGTTCTTCGGCTCCGAAGACCGCATCGACGACGACCCGTGGGATGGCCGCAATGACTGAGCGGCACGATGCCGGAGTGATAGACACGTGCGTTTACATTGATCTCACCGAGATCTCTCCCGCTGATCTCCCGACTTATCCCGAGCTCACAGCCATCACGCTTGCCGAACTTCACCAAGGTGTGGCCATGGCCAAGGATCAGGCCACCCGAGTCGCGCGCATGGAGAAGCTGGGCGCTGCGGTGACCGACTTCGAGCCTCTGCCCTTCGATGCCGACGCGGCGGCTCGCTACGGCAGCCTTGTCGCGCTGACGCTCGCGGCGAAGCGTGACCCGCGACCTCGCCGAATGGACCTCATGATCGCCGCAGTCGCCTCCAGTCGAGGGCTGCCGCTCTTCACGCGTAACACCGACGACTTCGTCGGGCTGGAAAGCTTGGTCACCGTCGTCCCCGTGTGAACATCGATCCCTCGACGGCCCTACATGATGAGATCGGGGAGACGTCATCCCAGTGCGCCGTGCGGGAGACCGAGGAAGAGACGGGCGTCCGCGTAAGCCAGTGAGCTCAACGACTGTCTGAAGGGCTTATCCGCACGTCGATTGACTGACTGCGAGGCCTGGAGGGCAACCTGTGGCCCCTGGACAACGAAGCCTGCCGGATCCAGTTGGCAGGGTGGGCGGAAGTCGGCCCACCGCCTCGTCGGTCAAGGGGTGGGCCGACCAGTCGCCGAAGGCGCCCAGACAAGAACGTCTGAGCGCCTTCGGCGCGAAGCGCCCCATTGCGAAGGCCGTTGGCCTCGGGGCGGGGTCCAGCAGGTCAACCACCCAGATGGGCAACCTACACCGGGGTGTGCATGTGGCGGGTAAGGGCGTGTTCCACCAGGGTGATCAAGGTGGATTTCACCGACTCCCGCTGCCTGGCGTCCAGGCGGACGATCGGGATGTGGCCGCCGATCGACAGGGCCTCGCGGAGCTCGTCCTGAGCGTGCGCGAACTGCCCGTCCCAGCCGTTGATGCCGATCACGAACGGCAGCTTCGCCTCTTCGAAATAGTCAATGGCGGGGAAGCTGTCCGCCAGGCGCCGCGTGTCCACGAGCACCACCGCGCCGATCGCGCCCCGCACCAGGTCGTCCCACATGAACCAGAAGCGGTGCTGTCCGGGCGTGCCGAACAGGTAGAGGATCAGGTCCTGGTCGAGCGAGACCCGGCCGAAGTCCATGGCCACGGTCGTGGTGGTCTTGTTCGGCGTGAGGGAGACGTCGTCCACGTGCGCGGAGGCGTCCGTCATGACCGCTTCGGTGGTGAGCGGCAGGATCTCCGAGACCGCACCCACGAATGTCGTCTTCCCCACGCCGAAGCCCCCGGCCACGACGATCTTCGTCGAGGTCAGGCCGGGACTAGAGCCTGCGAAGTCCACTGAGCACCCTTTCGAGCAAGTTGAGGTCCGGCTTTCCGGCGTCCAGCGCAGGCTGGTGCACGCGGATCAGGCCCTCGGACGCCATGTCGGCGATCAGCACCCGGACCACGCCAAGGGGCTGGCGTAAAAGGGCGGAGATCTCGGCAACCGACCGGACGTTCCGGGTCAGTTGAATAATCGCCTGATACTCCGGACTAAGTAGGGAAATGTCTTGGTATTCCGACGTCACAGAGGACACCAATGCCTCCATGGCGAACTTCATCCGCGGAGCGGTACGCCCCCCGGTCACGGCATATGGCCGTACCAGGGAGCTCGGCTTCTGCGGACGGGGAGCCGCCGGATGCGGCGGAGTGCTATCACCAGCCCAACCCTGACCTGACACCATGATCTCCTGTCACCGCCCCGCTAACGGGGGCGGGCCGCTTGCAGCTCGGCGCGTACGGCCGGCGTCAGCACCTGGCCCGCCCGCTCGACCAGCAGGGTCATCTGGTACGCGACCAGGCCCATGTCACAGTCGGGGGCAGCCAGGACAGCCAAACAGGACCCATCACTGATGGACATGATCATCAAGAGCCCACGCTGCATCTCGATAACGGTCTGGGTCACCATACCGCCCTCGAAGACCCGCGCGGCGCCCTGGGTAAGGCTGATCACGCCGGACGCCACCGCGGCCAGCTGGTCGGCCCGGTCCTTGGGAAAACCCTCGGAGAAGGCCAGCGGCAAACCGTCGGACGACACCACGACCGTATGGGCGACGCCCGGCACGTTGTTCACGAAATCCGTGATCAACCAGCTGATGCCGCGCGCTCCCTGGCTCATTTCTCTCATTTGTCCTCCTCATTCTCTTCGCCCCGGGTGAACGCTCGGCCCTGGCGGACGCCCTGCTGGAAGCTGGAGAGCCGGCTGCGCAGCCGCTCGGGTGAGATCTGTGGCGCCGGTGACGAAGCCTGGGGCTCGGCGAGGCTGGCCGTACCGGGCACCAGATTGGCCTTGGGGACGCGACGGGGCAGGCCCGAGGACGTCGTGCCACCCTGCGCGGGCTGTGCGGCAGCCTGCGCGGCCTGGAAACCGGAGTCCGCGGGCGAGGACCACTGCGCCCCCGCCCCCGACGCGCCCGGCGTGCGCCGCGGCAGACCCGAAAGGGGCTGCGCGGGAGCGGCCGGAGCGGGGGCCGGGTCTGCGGGCACGGCCGGGTGCACGGCCGTGACATCCGGCTCGTCCTCGTGGGCCACGGGCTCGCTGTACGGCCGCGGCGCCTCGGGCTCCGGCCGCCGGAACCAGTCGGACCCGACCGACGAGAAGATCGGCAGGAACTCGTCCCCCTGCTCCTCGATGGGCGAGTTGCGCACCACGGGGAGCGGGCCGGTCATGTCCTGCGAGGAGTAGTCGCCGGGCCCGAACCTGTCGAAGTTGGAGTGCCCGTTCTGCTGGAACGGGTCGGCAGGCTTGGGCTCATCCACGAACGGCGACCGGTACGACTCGCCGAACTGCGGCTGCGGACGGTCCTCGGACTCGAACAGCGACCTGCGCGGCACCGGGTCGGCGAACGACGACCACCGCGGCTCCTCCGGCTGCTGCTTGGGCGGCTCGGTGGCGAACGACGGCCAGCGCGGCTCTTCCTCCTGCAGGGGCGGCGGCTGCTCCGCGAAGGACGGCCACCGGTTGTCCGCGAACGACGTCGGCTGCGGCGCGGGCGGCTGCGGCGTCTCCTCGGCGAACGAGGGCCAGCGCTGCTCCCCGAACGGCTGCTCACCGAACGGCTGCTGCGCGGGCGGCGGGGTCTCCTCGGCGAAGGACGGCCAGCGCGGCTGGTCGCCGTTCTGCGAGCTCTGCGGCTGCTCCGCGAATGGCGCCTGCCGGTCCCCGAAGGGCTGCTCGCCGAACGGCTGGTCCCCGAAGGGCTGCTCACCGAACGGGCGGTCCGCTGCGGGCCGGTCGTTGAAGGTCGACGGCTGCTCACCGAACGCCGCGGGCTGCTCGCCGAACGGCGCGGGGTCGCCCCCGAAGGGAGCCCAGTTCCCGCCGCCGCTGCTCCCCGGCACGGGCAGCGTCCCCGGCCACTGGGTGTCCACCACGTGCTCGGGACCGTCGCCCGAGGGCGCCGACCCGAAGGAGCCGGACCCGTTGCGCGACTGGTCCGTGAACATGCTCGGGTCGAAGTCCGTGAACGCCTCGTACTGCCCGCCCTGCTGCGGCACGCCCAGCCCGCTGCTGATCAGCATGTCGGGCAGGAAGACCAGCGCGCTCAGGCCGCCCGTCTCCCGGGGGCTGAGCTGGACGCGGACGCCGTGCCGCAGGGCCAGCCGGCCGACCACGAACAGGCCCATGCGCCGCGACACCGAGACGTCCACGACGGGCGGGTTCGCCAGCCGCCAGTTGGCCTCGGAGAGCTCCTCCTGGTTCATCCCGATGCCCAGGTCGTTGATCGACACGAGCACGCCGCCCTCGGCGGGCGTGCTGGTGACCTGGACCTTGCTCTCGCGGGGAGAGAACGAGATCGCGTTCTCGATCAGCTCGGCGAGCAGGTGGACGGCGTCGGTGACGGCCGGGCCGACGATCAGCGTGCCGGACGGGATCTGGATCTGGACCCGCTCGTAGTTCTCGACCTCGGACAGCGAGGCGCGGGCGATGTCGACCAGCGGCACCGGCTCGCTCCACTTGCGCGCGGCCTCCTGGCCGGCGAGGACCAGGAGGTTCTCGCTGTTGCGGCGCATGCGGGTGGCCAGGTGGTCGAGCCTGAACAGGTTCGCGAGCCGCTGCTCGTCCTCTTCGCCCTGCTCCAGGCCCTCGATGAGCTGCAGCTGCCGCTCGACCAGCGTCTGGCTGCGGCGGGAGAGGTTGACGAACATGGAGTTGACGTTCGCGCGCAGCTTGGCCTCGTCGCCGGCCAGCCGGATCGCCTCGCGGTGGACCTCGTCGAAGGCCTGCGCGACCTCGCCGATCTCGTCGCGGGTGTTGATGCCGACCGAGGGCGTCTCGGGCACGTGCGCGCCGTCGCCGGACTCGCGCAGCACGCGGACGGTCTCGGGCAGCCGGGTCGTGGCGACCTGAAGCGCCTCGGCGCGCAGCCGGCGCAGCGGGCGGACCAGCGAACCGGCCACGCGGGTGGTGAAGACCAGGACGAGGAGCAGCAGGACGAGGATCATCGCACCGGAGATGATCGCGTTGCGCTGCTCGGTGTCGCTCAGGTCCCGGGTCCTGGCCACGATCCTGGTGGCCAGGCCGTCCTCGACCTTGCGCATGGCGTTTCCGGACAGCGTGGTCGACTCGTACCAGTTGCTCAGGTCACGGCGGGTGGTGACGTCGAGGTCCCGGATCTCGTTGTACTCACGCACCTGGGCGAGCGCCCGCTGGCGCATGGCGTCCCCGAGGTCGATCTCCAGGCCCTTGACGCCCTTCTGGTACGCGCTCAGGTCCTTGGGGTCGGCCTCCTGCTCGAAGGCGGCCAGCTCGGCCTGCTGCTTGTTCCAGGAGCCCAGGAAGTCCGACAGGTCGTCGTTGTCCAGCTTCCGCTGGACGAGCGCCACGATCAGGATGATCTGCTGGCGCGAGATCTCCTCCTTGACCCGCTGCAGCGAGCCGAGCGCGGCCACGTCACCCTGGAGGGTGTCGTCGTTGACGCCGTCGCCCAGGTCGCCCTCGATCGCGGAGAAGACGCCGATCATGGTGGTGTACGTGCTGATGGCGGCGCGCGGCGGCACGTTCGAGACCATCGACTCGCGGAGGCTGTCGAGACCGCCGAGCCATCGGCGCATGTTGTCGACGCCCTCGCGGACGCGGGCGGAGTGCGCGGCGTCGATGGCGTTGGCCGAGCTGAGCACCTGCTTCTTGGCCGTGTCCGTCGCCTGCCGCTGCGTCTTGAGCTGCACGAGGCGCTGGCCTCTGCTGCGGTCGGAGACGTACCACGCGGTGAGCGTGCGCTCCTTGCCGAGCTCGTGGTTGAGCGCGCCGATGCGCTGCACCAACTCTGCGACCTGGGTGAGCCGGCGGTACTCGGCGCTGGTGCCGATGGCGTTGGCCAGCTGCACGCCGGCGAGCAGCACGCCCACCACCGTGGGGATGAGGATCAGCGCGACCAGCCTAGAGCGCACACGCCAGTTCCCCAGCCGGAAACGTCCGCCTGTGTACTCCCCTGACCGCGTGTGCCTGGGGTCTTTCGTCCTCACTGACTCTCGCAACCTCTCGCCGGTACGTGCTCGAAAGAAATCAGACACGCGTGTGGCGCATGGGATTCGTTCCGGCTGGGTAATTGGAACACAACCCGTACCAGATCGGCCAACCGAACATATCCCATCACACGTGCCCAAAGGGTCACTTTGGGCAACATATCGCCGTACACGTCTTTAAGCGGGCCGGAACGAATCCCGCTCTGCGGGTGCCGCGTGCTTCACCATCAGGTGCCGCGTCACCGAGTACTCCTGCACCGCCTCCTGGCTCATGTCTTTGCCGAACCCACTGCCCTTCACCCCGCCGTGCGGCGCCTCGCTGGCGATGGGCAGATGGTCGTTCACCCAGGTCACACCCACATCGAGCCGGTGTGACACGCGCATCGCCCTGGAGACGTCACGCGACCACACCGACGAGGCCAGACCGTACCGCGTGTCGTTGGCCAGCCGGACCGCCTCGTCCTCGCCGTCGAACGGTAGCGCCACGAGCACGGGTCCGAAAAGCTCCCCTTGGACGATCTCGCTGTCCTGGGCGACGTCGGTCACGAGTGTGGGCGGGTAGAAAAAGCCGGAGCCCTCGATCGGGGCGCCGCCGTGGAGCACGCGCCCCCCGGCCCTGGAGACGAACCCGTGCACCCGATCCCGGTGAGCGGCCGAGATCAGCGGGCCGATGTCCGTGGCCGGGTCCCAGGGGTCACCGACGGTTATTCTGGCAAGAGTTGCCCGCAGCGCCTCGATCGCGTCCGCGTACACCTCACGGGCGACGTAGACGCGGGTCGCGGCCGTGCAGTCCTGCCCGGTGTTGTACGTCGCCCCCATCGCCACCCCGCGGGCCATCTCCGCGAGGTCGGCGTCCTCGAAGACCAGCGCCGGCGCCTTGCCGCCGAGTTCGAGGTGCACCCGCTTGAGCGTGGCCGCGGCCCCGGTCATGACCGCCCGGCCCGTCTCCGTGGAGCCGGTGACGCTGACCATGTCCACGCCCGGGTGGGTGACCAGCGCCTGACCGACCTCGGCGTCCCCGGTGACCGCCTGGACGAGCCCGTCGGGCGCGCCCGCCTTGGCGAACAGCTCGGCCAGCCGCAACGTCGTACGCGGGGTCTGCGGCGCCGGCTTGATCACCACAGCGTTGCCCGCGGCCACCGCCGGGCCGACCTTCCAGATCGCCATGACGAACGGGAAGTTCCACGGCGCGATCGACCCCACCACCCCGACGGGACGGCGCAGCATGACCGAGGTGTAGCCGGGACTGAAGACGCCGGCGCCCGAGCCTTCGAGGGAACGGGCGGCCCCGGCGAAGAAGCGCAGGTTGTCGACGGCGAACGGCAGCTCACCGTCCCTGAACACCGTCGCGGGCTTGCCCGTCTCCTCCACCTCCAGCCTGGTCAGCTCCTCGGCGTCGGCCTCCACCAGGTCGGCCACCCGCAGCAGCAGCCGCGCCCGGTCGGCCGGGGTGGTCTGCGACCACCCCTCGAAGGCCGCGCGGGCACGGTCCACGGCCGCCGCCACGCCCTCCACCGGAGTGTCCGGAATCTCGGCGCACGGCAGCCCGGTGGCGGGGTTGATCAGTTCACGCATGGGAATTCAGGTCCTCACTGGCCGATCTGCTCGATCAGGTCGGCGGCCCTGCGCAGGCCGTCGCGATGCCTGATCTCCTCACCCGCGGCGGCGATCCGGGCGCGCAGCTCGGTGTCCCCGAGCAGCCGCTCGACCGCCCCCTTCAGTTCTTCGTCCGTGAAGGTGTAGGTGGAAAGCCTCACACCATAGCCGAGTTCGTCGGCCCGCTGGGCGTTGTCGTACTGGTCCCAGAAGAGCGGCAGCAGGATCATCGGCTTGCCGAAGTGCAGCGCTTCTGTAGTCGTGTTGTTACCGCCGTGCGTGATGACCAGATCGCACAGTGGGATGATCTTCGTCTGCGGGAGGAACTCCGCACCCCACATGTTGTCGGCGAGCTTGATCTCCTCGTGCAGCGGGCCCTTGGAGACGATGTACTGGTGCGGCGTGGTGGCCAGCACGTCGATGACGCGCTGCATCAGCTCCACGTCGGAGGAGCCCAGCGAGCCGAGCGAGAAGTAGACCAGCGAGCCCTCCTTACGCTCGAACGGCAGCGCGAAAGCCTCGTCCGTCTCCCGGACCGAGGAGTCGAGCCGGTGCCAGGAGTCGCCGAGCGGGCGGTCGCCGACGTAGTCGAGGAGCTCGGGGTAGACGTAGAGGTTCAGGTCGCCCTCGTGGATGAAGTCGAGGTCGGGCAGCGGCTCGGTGCCCTGCTCGACGCACCACTCGTTGAAGGCGGTCCAGAGCTCGCGGTGGGTGCGGTCGTACTCGGCGCGGAAGGCCGCCCACTCCGAGCGGTCGTCGGCGGGCAGGCCGGAGAAGACCGGCGCGATGTTCTCGCCGCGCACCTCGAGCGGGTTGCAGGAGACGATGCGGACGAACTTCTTGCCCGCGGTGAGCAGAGCCGGGAACGTGATCACGTTATCCTCGACGATCACGTCGGGGTTGACGCGCTCGATGATCGCCTTGAGCTGCGGCTCGCAGTACTTCACGCCGTCGATCAGCTCGGCCCAGATGGGCTTGGTGACGGTGTCGAGCTGCTCCAGGGTGCTCTTGCGGTACTCGGGGGCGGTCTCGCGGATGAAGTCCTTCCAGAACTGCCCCGGGTCCTGCTCGTCGGCGTCCTCGGGTGGCGGGGCGAGGTCGACGAGGTCCTCCTCGAAGCCGAGCGCTTCGAGCTTGCCCTTCCACGACGCCTCCGCGGCGAAGACGACGCGGTGGCCGCGGCGGCGGAGGATGTCGCCGATGCCGATCGAGTTGTTGGTGGGCCCGTAGGCGCTTTCAGGCATGAACAGGATGGTGAGAGACATCGAGACTCCGGTCGAACTCATCATTTTGAAGAGGAATTCAAGAACTCATCTAGCGTGAAGGTCAAGTAACAGGCACTATGGTCACGGCTAACTGAACAGCAGCCAAACGAGTGAAGGCGGTGGGGGTGGCTCAGCGTAAGAGCCGTAATGACCGGCGCATCGACTTGATCGAGGCCGCGCGCAGGGCCATCATCCGTCACGGCGTCGACGGCGTGCAGCTCTCGCACGTCGCCGAGGAGGCCGGTCTGACCTCCGGCGCTGTGCTCTACCACTACCCCGACCTCAGCGAGCTGCTGGTCGAGGCGCAGCACGCGGGCATGGAGCGCTTCTACGAGCAGCGCGTACGGCAACTGACCACCCTCACCGACCCGGTCGAGAAGCTGGTGCTCACGATCAGGTCCGGGCTGCCGACCGGGCCGCTCGACCCCGACGTCCGCCTGCTCAACGAGCTGGGCGGGGCCGCGGGTCGCAATCGGGTCTACGGCGTGCTGCTCACCTCGCTCTACGATCGCCAGGTCTCGATGTACCAGGCGGTCCTGGACACCGGGGCCGCTTTGGGGGTGTTCAGGCTGAGCGCCGACTCGCTGACGATCGCGCGCAACCTGGTGGCGCTGGAGGACGCGTACGGCTACCGCATCACGGCCAGGCACCCGGTGATCGGCCCGGCCGAGGCGGCCGAGCTGATCCTGTCCTACGCCCGCGCTGCCACGGGCAACGACCTGGCCCACTGAGTTCACCGGTCGACCGCCATGATGACCGCGTCCTCGGCCTTCCAGCGCACCTTGACCTTCGCGCCCACCTTCACCACGCTCGCCCCCTGCACGGCGACGAGCACCGGCCTGGTGTGGCCCGGCACGTCCACGGAGATGTGCGACACGCCTCCGTAGAAGCTGACGTCCAGGACGCTGCCCTTGAGCCCGCGGGTGGCGTTCTCGTCGGCCAGCTCGACGCTCTCCGGCCGGACCGCCAGCAGCGCCCCGGCGCCCGCCTCCAGGTCGTCGAGCGGGTTGCCGGCCAGCATGCCGAAGTCGTCGGTCTTGATGCCGTCGAGCCCGCTGGCCGTGCCCAGGAAGAGGTTGTTGGCGCCGACGAAGTCGGCCACGAACGGCGTGCGGGGCCGCTCGTAGAGCGCGATCGGCTCGTCCACCTGCCGCACCTTGCCGCTGTCGAAGACCGCGATGCGGTCGGCCAGCGACATGGCCTCCTCCTGGTCGTGCGTGACCACCACGAACGTGATGCCCACCTCGTGCTGCAGGCGCTTGAGCTCCAGCTGCATGTCGGCGCGGACCTTCTTGTCCAGGGCCGACAGCGGCTCGTCGAGCAGCAGCAGGCGGGGCCGCTTGACGATGGAACGCGCCAGCGCGACCCGCTGCCGCTGGCCGCCGGAGAGCTGGGCGGGCTTGCGGCCGGCGTGCGCCGACAGCCCGACGGTCTCCAGCACCTCGCCGACGCGCTGCCGCACCTCCTGGCGGGGCAGCCGCTCGCGCTCCAGGCCGTAGGCCACGTTCTTGGCCACGGTCATGTGGGGGAACAGCGCGTACGACTGGAACATGAGGCTGATCGGCCGCCGGTTCGGCTGCTTGGACAGCAGATCCTCGCCGTCCAGCGTGACCGTGCCCCGGTCGGGCGTCTCGAACCCGGCGATGATGCGCAGCAACGTGGTCTTGCCGCAGCCCGAGGGCCCGAGCAGGGCGAAGAACTCGCCCTGGCCGATCTCCAGCGACACGTCGTCGAGTGCCGTGACCTCCCCGAACCTGCGGGTGATCCCGTCAATCCTGAGCACGCCTCTCCCCGATCTTCGTCATACGCTGGCCGGCGATCACCGCCGTGAAGCTCACGAGGAGCAGGATCGCGGCCAGCGCGTTGATCTTCGGGGTGACCCCGAACCGGATCATCGAATAGATCACGATCGGCAGCGTCTGGTCGCTGTTGCCGATCGTGAAGAACGCGATCACGAACTCGTCCAGCGACAGCGTGAACGCCAGCAGCGCACCGGCGACGATGCCCGGCGTCAGCTGCGGAAGCGTGATCTTCAAGAACGTCGTGACCGGCCCCGCGCCCAGATCCCGCGAGGCCTCCTCCAGCGAGGTGTCGGAGTTGGTCAGCCTGGTGCGCACCACCGCAGCCACGAACGCCATCGCGAACAGGCCGTGGGCGAGGATCACCGAGTACAGGCCGAGCGTGAGCTGGATCAGGCCGTAGAACAGCAGCAGGCCGATCGCGAGCACCAGGTCGGGCAGCACCGCCGGCATGAGCGCGATGGCGTCCAGCGTCTTGGACCTGGTGTGCCGGGCCAGCCCGACGGCCAGCAGCGTACCGAGCACGGTGGCGATCGCCGTTGCGCCCGTGGCCACGATCAGCGTGTTGACCAGGCCGTCCCTGACCCGCTCGTCGTTGAGCAGCTCGCCGTACCACTTGAGGCTGAAGCCCTCGTACGTGTACGCCGACTTGCCGGAGTTGAACGACATGACGACGAGCACGACGATCGGCAGGTACAGGAAGACGTACGTGGCCCAGAAGGGGACGTACAGGAGCTTTGACCTACGCACGGCGCGCCACCCTGGCCTGCACGAGGAGCAGCACGATCAGCACCGCGATGAGCGCCAGCGCGAGCGTCGAGCCGAACGGCCAGTCGCGGGCCTTCAGGAACTGGTCGCGGATCAGATTGCCCACCATGATCGACTTACTGCCGCCGAGGATCTCGGGGATGACGAAGTTGCCGAAGCTCGGCACGAACACGAACAGGCACCCGGTCATCACGCCCGGGACCGTCAGCGGCAGCGTGACCTTCCTGAAGGTGGTGAACGCCGAGGCGCCCAGGTTGGCCGAGGCCTCCCTGAGCTGCGGGTCGAGCCGCTCGATGGCGGAGTAGAGCGGCAGCACCATCAGCGGCAGGTACGAGTAGAGCAGCCCGGTCACGATCGTGCCCTGCTTGTAGAGCAGCTCCAGGTCCGTGCCCAGCAGCGAGTTGACCACGCCGGGGCCGCTCAGCAGGATGATCCAGGCGTACACGCGGATGATGAAGTTCGTCCAGAACGGCAGCACGATGGCGACCAGCGCCACCGTCTTCCACTTCGGCGGGAGCTGGGCGATCAGGTACGCCGTCGGATAGCCGATCAGCAGCGCGATCAGCGTCGTCAGCGTCGCGATCTTCAGCGAGACGCCCACCACGCTCAGGTAGAGCGGGTCGACCAGGCGCGCGAAGTTCTCGGTGGTGAACTCGTAGACGACACCGCCGAAGCGCCCGCGCTGGAACACCGTGTTGCTGAGCACCAGAGCCAGCGGCACCAGCAGCAGCACGATCAAATAGGTCATACCGGGTGACAGGAAAACGAACGCGCCGAGCCGGCGTTTCAGCCCACGCGACAACGACGCGCCCAGCCGGGGCCCCTCCGAAGGGGCCACCGGCCGGGTTTCGACCTCAGACTTCACTGCTCTTACTGCTGTGCCGTGACTTCGGTCGACAGGCGCGTGTACTTGGTCGACGCCTGGCCCAGGTCGATGATCGACTCACCGTTGAGCAGCTCGGCCGGCTTGATGCCGAGCAGCGAGCCCTTGGGGACCGAGACCCGCTCCATGGCGGCCTTGTTCGGGACCTTGTAGTTGATGTTCGCGGCGGCCCAGCTGTGGATCTCGGGGTCGAGGATGTAGTTGATCAGGGCGTGCGCGGCCTCCTTGTTCTTGGAGGACTTCATGATCACCATGGTGTCCACCCAGAGGTCGCTGCCCTCCTTCGGATTCGCGAACCCGATGTTGCCCTTCGGGTCGGTGGTCGGGCACCAGCCGTCCCACGCCTCGACCATCACGGCCTCGCCGGAGGTCAGCTTGTCACCGAACGTGGTGTCGTCGTAGCCGAGCAGGTGCGGCTTCTGCGCGACGAGGAGGTCCTTGACCTTGGCGATCTCGTCGTCCTTGTCGGTGTTGACCGAGTAGCCGAGCGCCTTGATCGCGGGCAGGGCCAGCCAGCGCTCGGTGGTCATCATGGTGACCTTCTTGTCGGCCCAGGCCGGCGGCTTCAGCAGATCGTTCCAACTGTCCGGGACCTTCTTCACCAGGTCCTTGCGGTAGCAGATGCCGGTCGTGCCCCAGGTGTAGGGCACCGAGTACTTGTTGCCCTTGTCGTAGGAGAGCTGCGTGGCCTCCGGGTAGAGGTTGGCCAGGTTGGGGATCAGCTCGGGGTGGATCGGCTCCAGCAGGCCCGCCGCGTTGAGCGCCTGGGCGTACTGGCCCGACACGAACGCCACGTCGATGCCGCTGTCACCGGGGGCGGTGAGCTTGGTCATCGCGACCTCGTTGGTGTCGTGCAGGGCGACCTTCATGTCCTTGACGTGAAGCTTCGCCTTGACCTTCTCCGGCAGCTCCTTGGGCGTGTAACCGTCCCACACCGTGATCTGGAGCGACTGCTGCGACAGGTCCGCGTTGGGCTTGAGCTGGTCCGCCGCCGCCGGCGTCGTGCCTTCTGAGCTGGTCGACGACTCACCGCCGCACGCCGCTACGGCGAGCGCGAGACCGGCCGCCGTGAGGGCGGCCGGGAGACGACGGGTGAACCGGATACGGGACACGGCCGCTACTCCTTCTGAAGTTTGCCTTGTTGTGGGGTCGCGCGACCTTACCGGACACGGCAGACCAGAGACAGGAGTGTTGCAGGGCAAATCAACATGAGCAAGACTTGTGATGACATTGCTACCTGCGAGCTCCGGAAGTTTGGTCCATAAAGTTTGAATTGGGATTCAATAGCCGATCGGCTGCTCTCTCTCGGTGAGAACCCCCTCACGGCCCGAGACCGGGGGGTCAGCGCCGCACTCCTCCCACTGCTCGAAGGTGAGGTGCCGCCGCCGTTCGCGGTGCGGCGCTTCCTCCGGCTGCCCAGCCTCTCGTACAGCCTTGGAGATCTCCACACTGGGGCCCCAGGTGAGCGGGATTTCGGTCCGCACGTGGATCAGACGAACTACTCGGTGGTGGTGGACGAGAAGGTCGTCGTCAAGTGGCTCACCCCACCTGTCCCACTGCCACACCCCGCCCCAGAGGTCTTCGCTCACCTCGTTGAGGCGGGATTCAACGACACAGCACCTCCTTACGCGGCCCTGACCCGCGCGGTGGACGGGAAGGAGCAGCTCCTGGCCCTGGTGACGGGCTACCTTCCGCAGGCCCGCGACGGCTGGGAGTGGTGCGTCGACGAGGCCGAGGCCGGCACCACGCGCTTCGCCCCCGTGCTCGGCCGCCTGGCCGCCGACCTCCACCTCGCCCTCGCCACACTCCCCACCCCGGCGGCGGGGCCAGGAACCGCGGGTACGGCGGCCAGGGCGGAGGCCGCGCTCGCGGAGGCGCTCGCACTCACGGACGGCGCGGACGGCGCGTGGCTGGCCGCGAAGGCCCCGGCGATCCGGCGCGAGCTGGCCGCCCTCCAGGAGCCCGTGGCGGGCCCCCGCATCAGGATCCACGGCGACCTCCACGTGGGCCAGATCCTCAAATGGCGCGACGGCTACGCGGTGATCGACTTCGACGGCAACCCCACCGTCACCGACGCCGACCCGTGCCAGCCGGCCGCCAGGGACGTGGCCCAGCTCACCACGAGCATCGAACACGTGGCCCAGGTCGCGATCAAGCGCAGGGACGCCGCCCCCGACGCGGCGGCCGCGTGGGCCGCGAAGGCCCGCGCCGGGCTGCTGGCCGCCTACCGGGCCCGCCTGGCCGAGAGGGACCGGCCTGACCTGCTCGACGAGCGGCTGCTGCGGCCGTTCGAGGTGGAGCAGGAGTGCCGCGAGCTCATCTACGCCGCCCGCCACCTCCCCCGCTGGCGTTACGCCCCCATGGGCGTCCTGCGCACCTGGTACCAAGAGGAGAACATCACGTGAATTCCGAGCTCTACCTGTCCGACCTGGAAGCCAAGCCCGCGGCGCTCAGAGGGCTGGCCGCCGCGCTGCGGGAGGAGAACCCGTTCGCGGCCCTCCCCCAGGGCCTCACCAGGGTGCTCCTCCTGGGCATGGGCAGCTCCAGGTACGCCGCGGGCGTGGCCGCGCTGCGCCTGCGCGGCGCGGGCGTGGACGCCTACGCCGACTACGCCTCGGCGGCGGCCACCTACCCGGCCGCCGCGGACACCCTGGTCGTCCCGATCTCGGCCACCGGTTCGAGTACGGAGACCCTCGACGCCGTGGAACGGTACACGGGCGGCCCGTCCTATCTGGCGGCGCTCACCAACACCCAGGGCTCCCCCCTCGCCGAGCGGGCCGACCTGGTGATCGACATGCGCGCGGGCGAGGAGCGCGGCGGCGTCGCCTGCCGTACGTTCCAGCACACGCTGGCCCTCCTCCTGGCTTTGGAGGCCCACCTCACCGGGGCGGACCGCGACCTGCCGGGGCTGCTGGAGCGGTCCGCCGAGGCCACGGCGGACCTCCTGGACAGGAGGGACGAATGGCTCCCCCTGACCATGGAGCTGCTGGACGGCGACCGCGGCGTCTACACCATCGCCCCCGTCGAGCGGCTGTCGTCGGCCGAGCAGTCGGCGCTGATGTTCCGCGAGGGACCGCGCCGCCCCGCCGACGCGTGCGAGACGGGCGACTGGTCACAC
The DNA here is from genome assembly GCF_040605375.1 of Nonomuraea sp. NPDC005650. NCBI lineage: Bacteria > Bacillati > Actinomycetota > Actinomycetes > Streptosporangiales > Streptosporangiaceae > Nonomuraea > Nonomuraea sp. NPDC005650. The sequence continues at coordinate 87,858 of NZ_JBEXCR010000020.1, read as the reverse complement.
GTGGACGTCTACCTCACCAAGACCCTCGACTACCGCGCCCTGCTCTTCCCCGGCTCCCGCTACACCGCCCAGGCCATGGACTGGGTGCGCGAGCGCGGCTCCACGGTGGTCACCGTCGGCGCCGAGGTCAAGGACGCCACGGCCGCCGTCAGGTACGCGCACGACGACGACCCGGACGTCGCCCTGCTCACCGAGACGCTGGTGGCCGAGCTGGTCGCCGGGGAGTGGTGGGCGGGCCAGTAGGGGTCTAACTCGCCCGCGCGGCGAGCGCGTGCTCGACGAGCGAGATGAGGGCGTGCTTGACCGCGGGCCGCGCCCGCGCGTCGGTGCGGACGATCGGTATGTGCGGCGAGAGCGTGAGCGCCTCCCGCACCTCGCTCTCGCTGTGCGAGAACACCCCGTCCCAGCCGTTCAGCCCGATGATGAACGGGATGCCGGACTCCTCGAAGTAGTCGATGGCCGGGAAGCTGTCGGCCAGCCGCCGCGAGTCCACCAGCACCACGGCCCCGATGGCGCCGCGCACGAGGTCGTCCCACATGAACCAGAACCGGTGCTGCCCCGGCGTGCCGAACAGATAGAGGATCAGATCCTGGTCCAGTGAGAGCCGCCCGAAGTCCATGGCCACGGTGGTGGTGGTCTTGCCCGGCGTGAGCCCGAGGTCGTCGATGCCCTCGGACGCGTCCGTCATCACCGCCTCCGTGGTCAGCGGCATGATCTCGGATACGGAGCCCACGAACGTGGTCTTCCCTACACCGAACCCGCCCGCCACGACGATCTTCGTGGAGGTGAGGCGGCTAGAGCCTGCGAAGTCCACTCAATACCCTTTCGAGCAGGCCCCTGTCGGGGAGGCCCGCGTCAAGCTGGGGCTGGTACACCCTGACCAGCCCGTCCGCTTCCATATCGGCCACCAGCACCCTCGCCACCCCGAGAGGAACGCTCAGCAGCGCGGAGATCTCCGCCACGGAGCGCACCTGCCGGCACAACTCGCTGATCGCGCGATATTCGCGGGTGTACGTCATGCCGAGTCGTGCCGAGGTGGCTGACGATACCAGGGCCTCCATGGCGAGGTCCGTGCGAGGAGTCGTCCTGCCGCCGGTGACGGCGTACATCCGGACGAGCGAACTGCGCTCGGGCTCCGGCTCATCGTGGTGCCACGGTGCCAACGTCTACTCCCATCACCCTGTCGGTCCGGCCGCCGCGGCATCCATCAGGGACGCACCGCCGACAGCTCCGCCCGCACGGCAGGCGTGAGCACCTGCCCGGCGCGCTCGACCAGGATCGTCATCTGGTAGGCCACCAGGCCCATGTCACAGTCGGGCGCGGCCAGCACCGCCAGGCAGGATCCGTCGCTGATCGACATGACCAGCAGCAGGCCGCGTGCCATCTCGACGAGCGTCTGGGTGACCCCGCCGCCTTCGAACACCCGCGCCGACCCCTGCGTGAGGCTGACGAGCCCGGCCGCGATGGCGGCGAGCTGGTCGGCGCGGTCTTTCGGAAAGTCTCTGGAGTACGCCATCGGCAGCCCGTCGGCGGACACGACCACGGCGTGCGCCACCCCGGGGACCTCTTCGACGAAGCTGGTGACCAGCCAGTTCATGTCCCTGGCCGCCTGGCTGAGCTCCTTCACGAGTCCTCCTCAAGCTCGGCGCGACCCTTGCGCACACCCTGCTGGTAGCTGGCCAGCCTGTTGCGCAGCCGGTCGGGCGACACCGGAGGAGTGGGAGCGGACGGGGGTTTCGGACTCGCGGTGCCCGGTACCAGATTCGCTCTCGGTGTCCGCTTCGGCAAGCCCGAGTTGGTCGTGCCGTTCTGCGCCGGCTCCGCGGCCGCGCCGGCGGCCTGCCAGCCCTGATCGGCGGCGGAGGACCAGGCGGAGTCGCGGTGGTCGGCCGTGGGCGTGGTCTTGGTGAACCAGCTGCTCCCCTCCTCGACGGCGGAGTAGATGGGCAGGACGTCGTCGTCCCTGGACGGCGCCGGCGGGGTGGCGAACGACGGGTAGGAGTCGCGTGAGTCGCCCAGGTCCGGCGGCAGCTGCTCGACCGAGTGCGCGGGCGAGGAGCGGAACCAGGACGAGGGCTCGGGCGCCGGCGGGACGGCGTCCAGCGACGGGTGCCCGAACAGGGGCCCGGGGAAGGGCTCGGCCGGTGGCAGCGTCCCGAAGGACGGATGCCCGGGGAAGGGCGCGGCGGGTGTCGGCGAGTGGGCCTGCCTGGGCACCGGGATGCGCGCCGGCACGGGCACCATGCCCGGCACCGTGCCCGACAACGCCGTGAGCAGCGCGGGCGGGACCAGCACCATGGCGGTCAGCCCGCCGATGTCCTGCATGCGCAACTGGACCCGGATGCTGTGCCGCAGGGCCAGCCGGCCGACCACGAACAGGCCCATGCGCCGCGACACCGACACGTCCACGACGGGCGGGTTCGCCAGCCGCCAGTTGGCCTCGGCCAGCTCCTCGGCGCTCATGCCGATCCCGTGGTCGGTGACCGACAACATCAGCGAGCCGCCGTCGATGCGGCTGCTGGAGATGATGACCTTGGTGTCCCGCGAGGAGAACGAGACCGCGTTCTCGACCAGCTCGGCGAGCAGGTGCACGACGTCGGTGACGGCCTGGCCGGCGATGGCGACGTCCGACTGGACCTGGATGCTGACCCGGTCGTAGCTCTCGACCTCGCCGAGCGCGGCCCGCACGATGTCCATCAGCTCGACCGGCTCGCTCCACTTGCGTGCCGCCTCCTGGCCGGCGAGGACCAGGAGGTTCTCGCTGTTGCGGCGCATGCGGGTGGCCAGGTGGTCGAGCCTGAACAGGTCGCCGAGCCGGGTGTCGTCGCGCTCGCCGCGCTCCAGCCGCTCGATCAGCGTGAGCTGCCGCTCGACCAGCGTCTGGCTGCGCCTGGACAGGTTGACGAACATGGCGTTGACGTTCGCCCGCAGCTTGGCCTCGTCGCCGGCCAGCCGTACGGCCTCGCGGTGCACCTCGTCGAACGCGCGGGCGACCTCGCCGACCTCGTCCCTGGAGAAGACCCCGATGGGCGGGACCTCGGTGTGGACGACGCCGTCGCGGGACTCGCGCAGGTGCTGAACGAAGTCCGGCAGCCGCCGGCCCGCGATCTCCAGAGCCTCGCCGCGCAGGCGGCGCAGCGGGCGCACGAGCGACCTGGCCACTCCGGTGGTGATCAGCAGGACGGCCACGAGCAGGGCGAGCACGGCGCCCGCGGTCACGAGGGCCTGCTGCCGCTCGTCCGCGCTGAGCGCCTCGCTGCGGGCCACGATGCCCTGGGCCTGGCGCTCCTCGACCTCGCGCATGGAGTCGACGACCACGTTGACCGCGTCGAACCACTCCTTGGCGTCGTCGCGCTTGCTCAGGTCGAGGCCGCGCAGCGGCAGGCCCTTCGTGCTCCTGATGAGCACCAGCTCGCGCAGGAACAGCATGCGGTCGGCGGACCTGCCGTTGACGGTCTCGTCGAAGAAGCGGCGCTCGTCGGCGGTGGCCTCGGCGGAGTACGCCTTGCGCTCGTTCGTCTCCTTGGACTGCTCGCCGAGGAAGCGCTTGAGCTGCTCCTCGTCGAACGCGCCCTCGACGAGCACGGCGGTGACCAGGGCCTGCTGGTAGGAGACGCTCTCCTTCGCCCTGGCCAGGGCGTTCAGCATGCGCGTCCGGCGGAACAGCTCGTCGTCCACGATGTCCTTGATCAGCTCGTTGTGGACGGAGAGCAGGTCGCCGATCACGGTCGTGTAGAGCTCGACGGCGGGGCCCGGCAGCAGGTTGGCGTCCAGCGCCTGCTTGCGCAGGGCGGTCAGGTCGTCCAGCCGGCCGAGCAGGTTCTCGAGCTGGTCGGCGCTACGGCCGCTCGCCTCGGTCAGCAGTTGCCCGGCGGTCCCGCGTACCTGCCTGACGGCCTGGTCCGCCTGGTCCATCTGGGCCTGCACCGTGGAGAGCATCCCCGCCGGCCGGTTGCGCGCTATGTACCAGGCGGTCGTGGCCCGCTCGGCGGCCACCTGATGGGTGAGCCCGCCCAGCTCGGCGGAGAGCTGGGCGAACTGGTTGGTACGCGCGTAGTCGCCGGCGGCGGACGTCCTGGCGTACACCTGGATACCGCCGAGCAGCACGGCGGCGGCCGTCGGGATCAGGATGAGGGCGACAAGGCGCGCTCGTACGCGCCAATTGCTCAGCCGCCAGTTGCCGTTACTGGCCTTCCTCTCACCCAACGCTGTAGTCACCGAACGCACCTCGCCCGAATCGGCGTATTTGAGGGGGCTGTGTCCCGTGGGGAAATCAGCAAGTGCCGGCTAATTAGAACACATCCCACAGTAGTGTGGCCCACCCGAACATAACGCTACAAAAATCGACTCGTGTGACTCAAGTGGCAAAACCTGGAGCTCCATGATTCATGATCGCAAAGCGGGAAATAAACCTTTAACGCGTTACATGTCCGGTTGTGGGGCTTTTGTACGTTCCAAATGCATAACACGCCAGGACCACAGAGGTCTCTGGAAGGTCACAACACGTTGAGATTTCCGTTATTCGCGCCATATGTTGTGGCGGTCAAAGAAGGAGGCGAGGGTGGGGGTTTCTCCCGACAGCGCGGCCATCACCGTTGAGGGCCTTTGGAAGATCTTCGGCTCCAGGGCACAGAAAGTCCTGGACAGCGAGGACAGGCAGCTCGACCAGGCAGCGCTGAGAGAGAAGACCGGCTGCACCGCCGCCGTCAGGGACGTGAGCTTCGAGGTGCGCCCTGGCGAGGTCTTCGTGGTCATGGGCCTGTCCGGCAGCGGCAAGTCCACCCTCGTACGCTGCCTCACCCGGCTGATCGAGCCCAGCGCCGGCGAGATCAGGATCGGCGGCGAGGACATCGGCCGGGCCTCCCCCGCCAGGCTCCGCGAGATCCGCCGTCACCAGGTCAGCATGGTCTTCCAGCATTTCGGCCTGCTGCCGCACCGCAAGGTGATCGACAACGTGGCGTACGGGCTGGAGATCCAGGGCACCGCCAAGGCCGCCAGGCACGCGCGGGCCGCGGAGATCCTCTCCCTCGTCGGCCTCGACGGGTACGCCGACGCCTACCCCGACCAGCTCTCCGGCGGGATGCAGCAGCGCGTCGGCCTGGCCCGCGCGCTGGCCGTGGACCCGCAGGTGATGCTGTTCGACGAGCCGTTCAGCGCGCTCGACCCGCTGATCAGGCGCGACATGCAGGCCGAGGTGATCCGCCTGCACCGGGAAGTCGGCAAGACGATGGTGTTCATCACGCACGACCTGTCCGAGGCGCTGAAGCTCGGCGAGCGGATCGCGATCATGCGGGCGGGCTCGATCGTGCAGCTCGGCACCGCGGAGGAGCTGGTGGGCGCGCCCGCCGACGACTACGTGGCCGACTTCGTGCGCGACGTGCCCAGGAGCCACGTGCTGACGCTGCGCTGGATCTGCCGCGAGCCCGAGCCCGGCGAGCCGCTGGACGGGCCCGTCCTGCCGGTCACCACGCTCATCACGGACGCCATCGGCGCCTCGTCCGCCTCCTCCCGCCCCATCAGGGTCGTGGACGGCGACGACCTCGTGGGAGTCGTGGACCGCGTGGACCTGCTGACCTTCCTGTCCGGCGCGGACGTCGCCATGAAGGCAGGGGCATGAGCAGCACCGCTGTCAGCACCGCTTCCCGTCTGAGGTTGCCGAAGTGGGTGGCCCCCGCCGGGGTCGCGGCCCTCTTCGTGGTGGCGTACCTGGTCTTCCGCGGCACGGCGACGCTGCCGCACGACAAGGAGGCGCCGCAGTTCCTGGCCGTCACCGACCTGCGCGAGTGGATCGACGACCACCGCAACGACAACCCGCTCTTCCTGTACTTCCTCAACTACATCCGGCTCTTCGTGGGCTGGCTGTTCGGCCTGTTCCAGTCGGTCCTGTACGCGCTCGGCTGGCCCGGCATCACCGGTGTCATGGGCGCGCTGGCCTGGCTGGCGGGCGGCTGGCGGATCGGGCTGGCCGCGGTGGCGGGCGTGAGCGCGTTCGGCTTCCTCGGGCTCTGGGAGTCGAGCGTCGACACGCTGGCCCTGGTCGCGGTCTCGGTGCTGCTGTCGCTGGCCATCGGGATCCCGGTGGGCGTCTGGGCCGGGCTCTCGGGCCGCGTCCGGCGGGTGATCACACCGGTGCTGGACGTCATGCAGATCATGCCGACGTTCGCGTACCTGGCGCCGCTCGCGCTGTTCTTCCACATCGGCGCCCCGGCCGGGGCCATCGCGACGATGATCTACTCGATCCCGCCGGCCATCCGCATCACCGCGCTGGCCGTCTCCGAGGTCTCCCCCACGGCCGTCGAGGCGTCCAGCTCGCTGGGCGCGACGGGCCGGCAGACGCTGTTCAAGGTCTACCTGCCGCTGGCCAGGTCCACGATGGCGCTGGCCGTCAACCAGACGATCATGATGGCCCTGTCCATGGTCGTCATCGCGAACCTGATCTCCGCCCCCGGACTGGGCGGCGACATCATCCGCGGCCTGTCGCGGGCGCAGGTCGGCATCATGCTCCCGGCGGGCGTGGCCATCGTCATCATGGCGGTGCTGCTCGACCGCACCATGATGGCCATCGCCCACCGCGAACCCCATGCCCGGCTGCGCATGCTCGATCTCGTCCCCGCGGGCGTGCTGGCCGTGGCCGGGCTCGCGCTCATCCCCGTGCTGCCCAAGACGTGGCCGGACGGCCTCACGGTCAACTTCGTGGCCGAGGTGAACGACGCCGTCCGCTGGGCCGAGACCAGCTGGTACGGCGTGACCACGCTCATCAAGGACCTCACGACCAGCGCCCTGCTCAACCCGCTGGAGACGCTGCTCACCTCGGCCCCGTGGTGGCTGGTCGCCCTGGCGGTGCTGGCCGTGGCCTGGCGCGTGAGCGGGGTACGCCCGGCGCTGACGGCGCTGGGCTGCCTGCTGGCCATCGCGCTGCTCGGCGTCTGGGAGCACACCATGCAGACGCTGACCACGGTCGTCGTGGCGGTGTTCGTCACGCTGGTCGTCGGCCTGCTGCTCGGCGTGGCCGCGGCCCGCTCGCCGCGGTATTCGGCCGTGCAGCGGCCCATACTCGACGCCGCGCAGACCATGCCGGCGTTCGTCTACCTGCTGCCGGCGCTGGCCCTGTTCGAGACCACCCGCTTCACGGCGATCTTCGCCTCGGTCATCTACGCGGTGCCGCCGGTGGTGCGGCTGGTCGAGGACGGCATCAAGGGCGTGCCCCCCACGGTCGTCGAGGCGGCCGCCTCGGCGGGCTCGACCTCGGGCCAGCTCCTGTGGAAGGTGCAGCTGCCCATGGCCAGGCAGGCGATCCTGCTCGCGGCCAACCAGGGCATCGTGATGACGCTGGCCATGGTGGTCGTCGGCGGTCTGGTCGGGGCGGGGGCCCTCGGCTACGACGTGGTCGTCGGATTCTCCCAGCGACCCGATTTCGGCATGGGCTTCGTGGCCGGCATCGCGACCGTGCTGCTCGGAGTCATGCTCGACCGCATCACGCAGGGCGCCGACAGGCGCCCCTCCCCCCGAAAAAGGAAATCCACATGAAGATTCGCCTGCTCGCAGGCCTCCTCGCCCTCGGGCTCGCCGCTGTCGGTTGCGGCGGGGCCAAGGTCGAGACCTCTACCAGCTCCACCGCCGCCGCCCCGCAGGCCTCCGGCTCAAGCGCCCCCACCGGGACCGTGAAGATCGCCATCAACCCGTGGGTGGGCTACGAGGCCAGCGCGAACGTCGTCGCGTACCTGCTGAAGAACGAGCTCCACTACAACGTCGAGCTGCCCGAGATCAAGGAGCAGCTCGCGTGGGAGGGCTTCGAGACCGGCGACGTCGACGTCATCATCGAGAACTGGGGCCACCCGGACCTGAAGAAGAAGTTCATCGAGGAGAAGAAGGTCGCGGCCGAGGCCGGCTCCACCGGCAACAAGGGCATCATCGGCTGGTACGTGCCGAAGTGGATGGCCGACAAGTACCCGGACATCACCGACTACAAGAACCTCAACAAGTACGCCTCCCTGTTCAAGACCTCGGAGTCCAGCGGCAAGGGCCAGCTCCTCGACGGTGACCCCAGCTACGTCACCAACGACGAGGCCCTGGTCAAGAACCTGAAGCTGGACTACAAGGTCGTGACGGGCGGCAGCGAGGCGGCCCTGCTCAAGTCCGCCACGCAGGCGCAGGAGCAGCAGAAGGCGCTGCTGTTCTACTTCTGGACGCCGCACTGGCTCTTCGACAAGGTGGACCTGGTCCGGGTCAACCTGCCGGCCTGGACCGAGGGCTGCGACGCCGACCCCAAGAAGGTCGCCTGCGACTACCCGGAGATGGACCTCGACAAGATCGTCAGCAAGAAGTTCGCGGACACCGGCGGCAAGGCGTACGAGCTGGTCAAGAACTTCAGCTGGACGAACGAGGACCAGAACGCCGTCGCCAACGACATGACCAACAACGGCCTGTCCGGCGAGCAGGCCGCCAAGAAGTGGATCGAGGCCAACACCGCCAAGTGGCAGGCCTGGATCCCCAAGTGACGCCCTCTTGACCGCGGCCCCCGCGCGGGGGCCGCGGTCGCCGGGAGACCTCATGTTGCGAACGAACAAGCTCGTCGGGCCGCTGGTCGCGGTCCTGCTGCTGACGACCGCCTGCTCCGGCGAGGAGCCCGGCTCCGCCACGGGGTCGAAGGGCACCGTCAACATCGACATCCACGGCTGGGTCGGGTACGAGGCCCAGGCCGCCGTGCTGGCGTACCTGCTCGAACACGAGCTGGGCTACACGGTGCACAAGCGGACCATGAAGGAGGGCGATTCCTGGGAGGATTTCGAGGACGGCAAGGTCGATGTGATCGTCGAGAACTGGGGACACAACGACCTGAAAAAGAAGTTCATCGAGCAGAAGCAGGTGGCCCTGTCGGCCGGGCTCACCGGGAACCAGGGCATCATCGGGTGGTACGTCCCCGAGTGGATGGTCAAAAAATACCCCGACATTACGGACTACCGAAACCTCAACAAGTACGCACATCTATTCCGTACTGACAAAACCGGAAATGCCGGACAGGTTCTGGACGGAGATCCGACCTTCGTGACGAATGACGAGGCTCTGATCAAGAACCTCGGGCTCAATTACCGGGTCGTCTACTCGGGCAGCGAGGCGGCGCTGATCAAAGCGGCCGAGTTCGCCACCAAGAATCGGACGCCGCTGCTGATGTATTTCTACGAGCCGCAATGGCTGTTCACCAAGGTCAAACTGGTCAAAGTAGCACTTCCGCCCTACGCCCTCGGCTGCGACGACGACACGAAGAGGGTCGCCTGCGACTACCCGCCGTACCTGCTCGACAAGATCGTCAGCAAGAAGTTCGCGCAGACCGGCGGCAAGGCGTACGAGCTGGTCCGCAACTTCATCTGGACCAACGACGACCAGAACGCCGTGGCCAGCGACATGATCAACGAGAAGATGAGCGCCGAGCAGGCCGCCGAGCGGTGGGTGCGGGACAACAAGATCGTGTGGAAGGACTGGATCCCCCGATGAGGCACGACGTCGTTTCAGCCTAGGCTGAACTCATGGCTCCTTCCGACGACCGCGAGCACACGCTCGACTGGGTCGAGCGTGTGGCGACGTTCTGCGGCGAGGCCTGGGGCCTGGCGCCCATCACCGGCCGGGTCCTGGGCTGGCTGCTGATCTGCACCCCCGCCGAGCAGTCCGCGGGCGAGATCGCCGACGCGATCGGGGCCAGCCGGGCGTCCATGACGTCCAACCTGCGCCTGCTGACCTCCATCGGCCTCGTCCGGCGCCGCACCCGGCCGGGCGAGCGCACCACGTACTACCGCATCGAGGACGACGCGTTCGAGAAGGTCGTGCGGCAGCGGCTGGCCTCGTTCGCCGCGTTCGGGGAGATCGCCGAGGAGGGGCTGAGGCTGGGCGGGGAGGACGAGGAGCGCGCCCGGCGCATCCGCTCGGCCCAGCGCTCCATCGCCCTCCTCACCGAGCGGGTGTTGTGACGCCCTACCGGTCGAGTCGCTGGTAGAGGCGTACCGACAGGGCGAAGAACACGACGGTGATCACCACCGGCCAGACCACCGCCATCAGGACGGCGTGCTGGGCCACCCACGAGTCGCCGCCCCAGCCGGGGTTCCCGAAGAGCTCCCTGGCCGCCGCGACCGTGGACGACAGCGGGTTCCACTCCGAGATCGCCCCCAGCCAGCCCGGCATCGTGCCGGGCGCGACGAAGGCGTTCGACAGGAAGCCGACCGGGAACTCCAGCATCTGGATCGCCACCACCCCGCCCGGGTCCCTGGTCAGCAGCCCCAGGTACATGCCGGCCCAGAGCAGCGAGAAGCGCAGCAGGAGCAGCAGGCCCGCGGCGCCCAGCGCGCCCGGAAGGGATGCCGGCCGCCAGCCCACCGCCAGGCCGCAGGCCAGCAGCCCGGCCAGGATCAGGACGGAGTTGAGCAGGTCCGCGACGGCCCGGCCGACCAGCACGGCCGAGGGCGCCATGGGCATCGAGCGGAAGCGGTCGGTGACGCCCTTGGAGACGTCGGTGGTGACGGCGATCATGGTGGAGCTGAGACCGAAGAGCATCGTCATGCCGTACATGCCGGGCATGAGGAACTCGAAGTAGTCGGCCCCCGCGGGCACCTCGACCGCACCGCCGAACAGATAGCCGAAGGCCAGCGTGATCATCACGGGGAAGAGCACCCCGAACACCACCGTCATCGGCTGGTTCGCCCAGTGGATCAGGTCGCGGCGGGCGACGGTCCAGCCGTCGGCCAGAGCCCATCTCATTTCGTGCCTCCTCCGGCGCCGGTGAGGTTCAGGAAGACTTCGTCGAGCGTGGGGCGGCGCAGCGCGACGTCCTCGACCTCGATCCCGGCCGCCGACAGGGCCGCGAGCGCCTGCGTGAGCGCCCGCACCCGCTCGCCCACCGGCGCGCTCACGTGCCCGGTGTCCCGGTCGGCCTCGGCCGGCCCCGACGCCACCCCGCCGACGATCGCGGCGGCCTCGTCGAGCCGGGCCGGGTCGTGGACCACCACGTCGAGCCGGTCGCCGCCGAGCTTGGACTTGAGCTCGTCCGGCGTGCCCTCGGCCACCACGCGACCGCCGTCGATCACCGAGATCCGGTCCGCGAGCTGGTCGGCCTCCTCCAGGTACTGCGTGGTCAGCAGCACGGTGGTCCCGTCCGCGACGAGGTCGCGCACCGCGCGCCAGATCTCCGTGCGGCTGCGCGGGTCCAGCCCCGTCGTCGGCTCGTCCAGGAACAGCACCGGCGGCGCCAGGATCAGGCTGGCCGCGAGGTCGAGCCTGCGCCGCATGCCGCCCGAATACTCCTTGGCCGGACCCTTGTGGTCCAGCCCGAACCGCTCCAGCAACTCCTCCGCCCTGGCGCGGGCCTTCGACGGGCCCAGGTGGTAGAGGCGGCCGAACAGCTCCAGGTTCTGCCGGCCGGTCAGGATCTCGTCCACGGCGGCGTGCTGGCCAACGAGGCCGATGCTGCGGCGTACCTGCCGGGGCTGGGCCGCCACGTCGAACCCCGCCACCTCCGCGCGGCCGCCCGAGGCGCGCAGGAGGGTCGTGAGGATGCGGACGGCCGTGGTCTTGCCCGCGCCGTTGGGGCCGAGCAGGCCGCAGACCGTGCCCCGGCCCACGTCGAGGTCGATCCCGTCGAGCGCCGCCTTCTCGCCGTACTTCTTGCGCAGGTTCTGCGCGAGCACCGCCGGCATGCGTGTCCCCTCCCTTGTGTCGTACGGCGTACCGTACAGCATACGGTTCGATGCGGGCAACCGTACGGTGTACCGTACATATGTGACCGTTGAGTACTCGGGAAAGGGCGACCCCGCGCGCAGCCTCGCGCTGCTCTGGCGCACCAGCGAGCGCGCCAGCCGCAAGGGCAAGCCCGAGCTGAGCGTCGACCGCATCGTGCGCGCGGCCATCGAGGTGGCCGACGCCGAGGGGCTGCAGGCGCTGTCCATGCGCCGCGTGGCCGAGCGGCTGGGCGTCGGGACGATGTCGCTCTACACGTACGTGCCGGGCAAGCCCGAGCTGTTCGACGTCATGCTCGACACCGTCTACGGCGAGACACCCAGGCCGCAGGACGTGCCCGGGGGCTGGCGGGTTCGGCTGGAGCAGATCGCCAGGGAGAGCTGGGCCCTCTACCTGCGCCATCCGTGGCTGCTGCAGGTGGCGGCCAGCCGCCCGGTGCTCGGCCCGAACGTCACGGCCAAGTACGACTACGAGCTGCGCGCCGTGGACGGCATCGGGCTCACGGACCTGGAGATGGACTCGGTGATCACGCTGGTCGCCGGGTTCGTGCACGGGGCCGCGCGCGGCGCGGTGGAGGCGGCGCAGGCCGAGAGCCAGACGGGCATGAGCGACGAGCAGTGGTGGGCCGCGCACGCGCCCTTCCTCAGCCGGATCGCCGACGCCGCCCGCTACCCCACGGCCTCGCGCGTGGGTCAGGCGGCGGGCGAGGCCCTCAACGCCGCCTACAGCCCGGAGCACGCCTTCGAGTTCGGCCTGCAGCGCGTCCTGGACGGCGTCGAGGCCCTGGTGAACCGCCGCTCGGCCTGAGCCCCGACACCACGGTTCAGCCCGATAGGGCCCGCTCGTAGGCCAGGAGGGTGTCCACGAACATCCGCCGCTGCTCCGGCGTGAGCGGCCCCAGGGCCTCGCGCCAGGCCTTGGCGCCGTAGCCGAGCCACTCGTTGATCGACCCGTGGTGCCGGTCGGCGATGCTCACGATCGTACGGCGCCGGTCGGCGTCGTCCTCGCGCCGGTCGAGGACGCCCTTCCTGCTCAGGTCCCCCACCATCAGGCTGACCGTCGCGGGCGCCACCTCCAGCCGGGCCGCCAGCTCGTTCACCGTCATCGGCCCGTCGAACAGCAGGTAGGCCAGCAGCGACAGGTGCCGGGGTGCCAGGGACAGCGACTGCAGCTCACTGGGCACCCCCAGCCGCTTGGCCCGCCCGACCATGCGCGGCATCAGCAGCAGCAACGTCCTGATCCCGTCGTCCACACTCAAGCCGTCTGTTGACATGTCGAACACCTTGATGTCTAAATTAGCTTTGCTTGCAAAGCAAATACGAAGCCTCGTCCAAGGATATGACGTGACCGATTTCAATCAGCAGGTGATCGAGGAGTTCCGGGCGAACGGCGGCAAGGTGGGCGGCATGTTCGAGGGCGCGCCTCTCGTGCTGCTCACCACCACCGGCGCGAAAACGGGCCGGCGGCGCACCAACCCGGCCGTCTACCTGCGGGACGGCGAGCGGGTCCTGGTGTTCGCCTCCAACGCGGGCGGCGCCGCCAACCCGGCCTGGTACCACAACGTGCTCGCCAACCCGAGGGTGATCGTCGAGCTGGGCGCGGAGAGGTTCGCGGCCAGGGCCGTGCCGCTCGAAGGCGAGGAGCGCGACCGCCTGTACGCCCGGCAGGCCGCGATCGACCCGGCCTTCGCCGCCTACCAGGCGAACACCGAGCGGGTCATCCCGGTCGTCGCCCTCTACCCCGAGCTCGAACGGCTGGCGGCGTTCGGGGACGAGCTGGTCAGGATCCACGACCACCTCAGGGGCGAGCTGGCCAAGGTCCGCCGAGGGGCGCCCGCCGACGACCTGCGGGCGTACTGTCTGGCCTTCTGCGACGCGATGACCTTCCACCACAACGGCGAGGACCGGGTGGCGTTCCCGCACCTGGAGAAGCTCTTCCCGGAGCTGAAGGAGCCCCTCGACCGGCTGCGCGCCGAGCACGCGGTGATCGCCGGGCTGGTCGCGGAGCTGCGGGAGGCCACCGAGCCGGCGACGCTGGAGCGCATCGCCGGCGAGATGGAGGCTCACTTCGCCTACGAGGAGGAGCAGCTGGTGCCGGTCCTCAACTCGCTGGAGAGCGTCCCCTGGGCTTAGCGCACGGGCGCGGCACGCAGCCGCACGACGTGCTCGACCAGCGAGATCAGCGTCGCCTTGACCGAGTCGCGGTTGCGGGCGTCCGTACGCACGATCGGCACGTGCGGCGAGAGTGCGAGCGCCTCCCTGACCTCCTGTTCGGCGTGCGGGAACTGCCCGTCCCAGCCGTTGACGCCGATGACGAACGGCAGCTTCGCCTCTTCGAAGTAGTCGATCGCGGGGAAGCTGTCGGCCAGCCGGCGGGTGTCGAGCAGCACCACCGCGCCGATGGCGCCGCGCACGAGGTCGTCCCACATGAACCAGAACCGGTGCTGCCCGGGCGTGCCGAACAGGTAGAGGATCAGGTCGCGGTCGAGCGAGAGGCGGCCGAAGTCCATGGCCACGGTCGTGGTCTGCTTGTTGGGGGTGAGACCTAGGTCGTCGATGCCCGCGGACGCGTCCGTCATCACCGCTTCTGTGGTGAGCGGAAGGATCTCGGACACCGCCCCCACGAACGTCGTCTTACCGACGCCGAACCCACCGGCGACGACGATCTTCGTCGACGTCAGCCCGGGGCTAGAGCCTGCGTAGTCCACTGAGCACCCTTTCGAGCATGTTGAGGTCTGGCTGTCCCTGGCTGAGGTGTGGCTGGTGCAGGCGGACAAGCCCTTCGTCGGACATGTCCGCCACAAGCACCCTGGCCACTCCCAGCGGAACACGGAGCAGGGCCGAGATCTCGGCGACCGACCGGAACGACCTGCACAACTGCATGATGGCCTCCTGCTCAGGGGTGAGCAGGGCCATCTCGTCGTCCGGGATCGACATCGACGAGATCAACGTCTCCATCGCGAGGTGGTAGCGCGGCTCGGACCGGCCACCTGTCACCGCGTAAGGACGGAACAGGGGCTCTTCGTCCCCGGCTCCGTCAACGCCGTACACGGCCCTCTCCCATCAGTTCCATCACATCACCGGGTCCTGGCGGCCTGGAGTTCGGCACGCAGGGCCGGCGTGAGCGCCTGTCCGGCCCTGTCCACCAGCAACGTCATCTGGTACGCCACCAGGCCCATGTCGCAGTCGGGGCCCGCCAACACCGTCAGGACGGAGCCGTCGCTGATCGCCATGACGATCAGCAGCCCGCGCTGCATCTCGACGACGGTCTGCGTCACAGACCCGCCCTCGAACACCCTGGACGCCCCCACGGTCAGGCTCAGCAGGCCCGCGGAGACCGCGGCGAGCTGGTCGGCCCGGTCCGGCGGGAAGCCTTCAGAGGCGGCCAGGCACAGGCCGTCGGCCGACACGACGACGGCGTGCGCGACTCCGGGCGTGTTACGCACGAAGTCCGTGATCAGCCAGTCGAACTTGTTCGCCTCGTGGCTAAGGGTTGTCACGCATCCTCCCCGGCGGGACGCTCACTCACTCTGTTCCTCCTGTCCACGTACTTCCTGGCGGCCCCGTCGCACACCCTGCTGGTAGCTGGCCATCCGGCTACGCATCCGGTCCGCCGAAACGGGCGGCATCGGAGCGGGCCGCTGCGGCTGCTGCGGCTGCGCCTGCTGGCTCGCCGTACCGGGAACCAGGTTGGCCTTGGGGGTGCGCTTCGGGAGCCCGGCGGCGGTCATGCCGCCGAGGCTGGGCTCGGCGGCAGCGGCCGCCGCGCGCCAACCGGCGTCGGCCGCCGTTCGCCACGCTTCCTCCCCAGAGGGTACGGCTTGCGAGGGCTTGTCCTCACCATCTCCGGGCACCTGTGCCGCCGTCTCCTCCGGCGGCCTGCGGAACCAGGCGGACTCCACCGCCGCGAAGATCGGCAGGAACTCCTCCTGCTCCTGCTCCATGGGCGACATCTCGACCGAGGGCGTCGGGTCAGGTCTGCGCACGTCGTTCGTGGGATACGACGGGAGCTGCGGAGACGGCGGAGGCGTCTGGAACGCGCCATTTCCAGATGGGTAGGAGCCCGGGTTGTTCGGGAGGGGTGGGAAGCCGCCCGAGTCGAGCGACGGCGTCTGCCTGCGGTACGAGCCACCGTCGGTGTCGGCGGTGAATCCGTTCACACCCGCCCTGCCGGGGTCCGAGTGGAACGGCGAGCTGTCGTACGAGCGTGGTCCGGAGGTGCTGTCGTACGAGTGCGGTCCCGGGGTGCTCTCGGGGGCCGGGAAACCGTGCCTGGGGGCGGGCCCGTTGGGACGCCGCCCGCCGTCGAAGGAGTCGAAGCTGCCGAACGACCTGAACGTCCCGTTCTGGGTCCCATTCTGGGCCCCGTTCTGCACGGGCGGGCTCGCCGGGGTCGACACGGTTCCGCCGCCGAACGCGGGCCGCTGCGGCAGCGGCTGCTGCTGCGTGCCGTCGGCGATCAGGGAGGGCGGCAGCAGCACCATGGCGATCAGGCCGGCGCCCTCGCCCCTCCTGAGCTGGACCCGGATGCCGTGGCGCAGCGCCAGGCGGCCGACCACGAACAGACCCATGCGCCGGGAGACCGACACGTCCACGACGGGCGGCTCGGCCAGGCGGCGGTTGGCCTCGGCCAGCTCGTCCTCGGTCATGCTGATGCCGGTGTCGCTCACCGACAGCAGCGCGCCGCCGCCCTCGATGAGGCTGCTGGTGACGACGACCGGGGAGTTGCTCGGGGAGAACTGGATGGCGTTCTCGACCAGCTCGGCGACCAGGTGGACCAGGTCGTTCGCGGCGCTGCCGAGCACGGAGGTGCCCCGGTGCACCTTGACCTGGACGCGCTCGTAGCCCTCGACCTCCGACAGCGCGGCGCGGACGACGTCGACCAGCTTGGCCGGCTGGCTGCGCCGGCGGGTGGCCTCGTGGCCGGCCAGAACCAGGAGGTTCTCGGAGTTGCGGCGCATGCGGGTGGCCAGGTGGTCGAGCTTGAACAGGTCGGCCAGCCGGGTGCCGTCCTGCTCGCCCTTCTCCAGGCCGTCGATCAGCGAGATCTGCCGCTCGACCAGCGTCTGGGTGCGGCGCGAGAGGTTGACGAACATCGAGCTGATGTTGCTGCGCAGGTCGGCTTCCTCGCCCGCCAGCCGCACCGCCTGCTGGTGCACCTGGTCGAAGGCCCTGGCGACCTCGCCGATCTCGTCGTTGCCCTCGACCTCGATGGGCCGTACCTCGCCCACGGACGCGTCGCCGCTGGCCCGCAACCGGTGCACCACGTCGGGGAGCCGGAAGCCGGCCACCTCCAGCGCCTCGGTCCGCAGCCGGCGCAGCGGGGTGACCATGGAGCGGGCGATGGCCACGGTGAGCAGCAGGACCAGCAGCAGCAGCGCCAGGATCAGGATCCCCGCGATGATCGCGCTGCTGATCTCGGATTCGCGCAGCTCCTTGCTGCGCAGGCTCACCTCTCCGGCCAGCTGCTGCTCGACGCCGTGCAGCACGTCGATGGCCACGGAGTTCTCGTTGAACCACTGCTCGCGGCTGCCGTTGGCGGAGATCAGGTTGTCGCTGATCCGCGCGCCCGGCGCCCGGCCGCTGGCCAGCGTGACCGCGCGCGACTTGGTGAGCTGGACGTTGACGTACTCGGGCTGGGAGGTGAGCGCCTTGGACAGCTTGAGCCCGACCTCGACGCCGGCCTCCGCGCCGACCTCGGAGATGTCGCTCTGCTCGCGGGCGTTGGAGGCGATGAACTGCTCGACCTCCTTGGCGTCCACGCGCTGGGTGTCGTAGGACGCCTGGAGCAGTTGGACGCGCTGCCGGGAGATCTCCTCCTTGGCCGCGGCGAGCGCGCCCAGGGCGCGGAACTGGCCGATGATCTGCGCGTCTTCGGACAGCAGGCTCAGCTCGTCGTGCAGCTTGAGCAGCGTGTCGGTGAGGAAGTCGTAGCGGATGGTCTCGGTCTGGCCCTCGGCCCGGATCTTCGGCAGCCGGCCCAGGTCGTACTTCGCCTGCTGGGCGGCCTTGACGATGCGGGGGCCGTACGAGTCGTCCATCGTGTCGAGGTCGGCGTTGACGGTCTTGACCAACGCGTCCACCGCGGCCTTGCGCTGCGCGAGCGGCTGCGCGAGCTTCTTGCGCATGGCGCGGTTGGCGCCGATCCAGCCGCCCGTGTCACGCTCCAGCCCGATCGCCTGCAGCAGGTCGCGGATTCGCCCCGCCTGCTCGGCCCCGGTCGCCGTGCGGTCGTAGGCGGCGATGCTCTGGACGGACCCGACGACTCGTGCTCCCCCGAGCACGACTCCGGCCATCGTGGGCACCAGGATGAGGGCGGTGAGCCGCCACCGTACACGCCAGTTTCGCAGGCCCAGGCGTGGCAGTGGCCGCTTTCCGCGGCCCCGCTTCACGGCTGGGCCGCTGTCGGAGTTCCCCGTAGTCACTGCTTCCGCTACCCCTCAATCGTCCCGTCCCCGACGGGCCTAAAAGCCGTCCACAAGGTATCCGCAGGTTCTGACTTACCGGGCATTTCGGACACAATCGTTACATATGTGACCGGCAGTCGTGTGCTGTTGGTTATCGCAGTGCGGCCAGGACTTGATCGCGGACTTGTGCCCTCTGCCCGGCGTCGCTGAGGGGGCGACCGGCGCGATCCACGACATAGAAGACGTCCACCGCCTCCGCGCCGAGAGTCTCCACGCGAGCGGCCCTCACGTCAAGACCGCACTCGCCGAACGCCCGTCCGATACGCCACAGTAGCCCCGGCCTGTCATGGGCCCTGACTTCCACCACAGTGGCGGTCGCGGAGGCGTCGTCGACCAGTGTCACCCGAGGTGGGGCCACAGGTACCCGGGGCGGCCTCATGGCCCGCGTACGGCGGGCCAGCCGCTGCTCGATGTCAAGACGGCCAGCAAGGACGAGACGGAGATCGGACTCCAGTGTCGCAGGGTCGGGCGGGGAGCCGTACTCGGGGATGACGGAGAACTCGATCACCGCGGTGGAGCCCGCGGAGGCGGACGAGGCGGAGCGGACGATGAGCCGGTGCGCGGACAGCACGCCGGCGGCGCTCCAGAGCAGCCCCACCCGGTCGGGGGCGACGACCGTGACCGCTCCCCCGTTGACGCGGACGGCCCCGCCGCCGTGCCTGGCGAGCGCGGTCTGGTCGGCCGACAGGGTCGGCGGCTTGGGCGGCGGCGAGCCGGCCAGCACGGACCTGACGCGGCGCACGAGGTCGGCGACGAGCCCGGCCTTCCAGCTGTTCCAGGCGGCCGGCCCGGTCGCGTTGCCGTCGGCGACCGCGAGCGCGGCCAGCAGGTCGAGGACCTCCCGCGTGCCGACGGTGGCGGCGACCTTCTCGATCGTGACGGGGTCGTCGAGGTCCCTGCGGGTGGCGGTCTCGGGCAGCAGCAGGTGATGGCGTACGACGGTGGCGAGGGTCTCGACGTCCTGCGCGGACAGGCCGATGCGGGTGGCGATGTCGCGGACCACGACCTCGCCGGTGGCCGAGTGGTCCCCCGGCCAGCCCTTGCCGATGTCGTGCAGCAGCGCCCCGATCAGCAGGAGGTCGGGGCGGGAGACCTCGCGGGTGTGGCTGGCGGCGTTCGCCGCGGCCTCGATCAGGTGCCGGTCGACCGTGAAGCGGTGGATCGGGTTGCGCTGGGGACGGTGGCGTACGCGTTCCCAGTCAGGAAGCAGTTTGACAAGGATGCCCGCCTGGTCGAGCTCCTCCCACACGGGCACGGCGGCGCGGCCCGCGCCGAGGATCGACACCAGCGCGTCGCGCGCCTCCTCGGGCCACGGCACCGGCAGGGGAGGCGACTGAGCTGCGAGCACGGACACCGTCGCGGGGGCGAGCGGCAGCCCGGAGTCGGCCGCCGCGGCGGCGGCGCGCAGCACCAGCACGGGGTCCTTGCGGGGGTCGACCCCCCGCGCGAGCACCACTTCGCCGGCGTGCTCGACCACGCCGTCCGCCAGCGGGCGGCGGCCTCGGGGAGCAGGCCCTGACAGGAGCCTGTCAACGGTGCGCCAGGTGCCGTCGAAGGCGTGGGAGATGGTGCGGCCCGCCTCGGCGAGCCGGCGCATGAGCGCCTCGGCGTCGAGCAGGCCGAGCAGCCCCGCCACGGCGTCCTGCTCCTGCAGGACCAGCCGGTCGGTGCCGCGGGCGGTGACGACGTGCAGCGCGTGCCGCACGTCGAGGATGAACTCGTACGCCTCGCGCGCCCTGGGACCGGGCGCCGAGGCGACCCAGGCGGCGGCCACCGCCTGCATGGCCTGGACGTCGCGGAGCCCGCCGCGCCCGTCCTTGAGATCGGGTTCGAGCAGGAAGGCCAGCTCGCCGCTCACCTGGGCGCGCTTGTCGGCCGCCTCGCGCAGCTCGCTGAGCCTGCGCCGGGAGTCGGCCCGCCATTCGGCGAGCACCGCCTCCCTGGCCTTCTTGGTCAGCTCGGGGTCGCCGGCCACGTGCCGGGCCTGGATGAGGCCGAGCACCGCCTTCAGGTCCTGCCTGGCGACGGTCACCGCCTCCTCGACCGTCCGCACGGAGTGGTCGAGGTTGACCGCGGAGTCCCAGATCGGATACCAGATCCGGTCCGCGATCCTGGCCACGTCGGCCCGGCCGTTGTGCAGCAGGACCAGGTCGAGGTCGCTGCCGGGTGCCAGTTCGCCCCTACCGAGGCTCCCGACGGCGACCAGTGAGACATGGTCGCCGTCGCTCGCCGTGCGGAAGAGATCCTTGAGCCAGCGGTCGGTGTCCGCGGCCCGCTCCTTGCGGGCCGCGGCGTACGAACGGGCCTCTCCCCTCAATGCTGTGCCCCCTTGCCGAGCTCCGCCCGGACACCGTCGTCCGGGCGTCGCCGTGGATCCGTCGTGGAATCCCTGTCGCAGGTCACAGGGCTTCTGGGCCCCGTTCTCCCGTGCGAACACGAACGATGGTGTCCACCGGGACGGACCAGACCTTGCCGTCGCCGATCTTGCCGGTGTGCGCCGCCTTGACGATGACGTCGATCACGTCCTCGGTGTCATCCTCGTCCGCGAGGACCTCCAGGCGGACCTTGGGCACCAGGTCGACCTGGTACTCGGCGCCGCGGTAGACCTCGGTGTGGCCGCGCTGACGGCCGTAGCCGCTCGCCTCGCTGACCGTCATTCCCTTGATGCCGAACTGCTCGAGTGCGGCCTTCACGTCATCGAGCTTGAAGGGCTTGATGATCGCCGTGATGAGCCTCATGCGTCCACCTTCTTAGCGACCGGGGCGGAGGGCCCGTTGGAGGAGGTCACGCCGGAGGCGTAGACCGTTCCGAGGTCGTACCCGGTCTCGGCGTGCGTGGTCACGTCAATGCCGGTGACTTCTTCCTCGGTGGTGATCCGGAAGCCCATCGTCTTGTCGATGATCTTCGCGATGACCCAGGTGACGACGAAGGAGTAACCGCCGACCGCGACCGGGCCGAGCACCTGCAGGCCCAGCTGGCCGAAGCCGCCGCCGTAGAACAGGCCCTTGCTCTGCTGCTCCAGGAAGGGGTACGCGGCCAGGAAGCCGAGCGAGACGGCGCCGATGACGCCACCCACCAGGTGCACGCCGACCACGTCGAGGGAGTCGTCGTAGTTGAGCTTGTACTTCAGGCCCACGGCGTAGGCGCAGACGGCGCCGGCGATCAGGCCGATGAGCATCGCCGCCCACGGGTCCACGAAACCACAGGCGGGGGTGATGGCGACCAGACCGGCGATCGCGCCGGAGGCGACGCCGAGGCTGGTGGCGTGCCCGTCACGCAGCTTCTCCACGACGAGCCAGGCGCCCGCGGCGACCGCGGTGGCGATCTGGGTGTTCATGAACGCCAGGCCGGCCGTGCCGTCGACGGCCAGCTCGGAGCCGGCGTTGAAGCCGAACCAGCCGAACCACAGCAGGCCCGCGCCGAGCAGGACGAACGGGAGGTTGTGCGGCCGCATCGGCTCCTTGCGCCAGCCCTGGCGCTTGCCGAGCACGAGACACAGTGCCAGGCCCGCGGCGCCGGCATTGATGTGGACGACCGTGCCGCCCGCGAAGTCCTCGATGCCCATGGTGTTGAGCCAGCCGGTGCCCCACACCCAGTGCGCGATCGGGAAGTAGACGATCGTCGCCCAGATGATGCTGAAGAGGATCCACGCCCCGAACTTCGCCCGGTCCGCGATCGCGCCGCTGATCAGCGCGACGGTGATGATGGCGAAGGTCAGCTGGAAGGCGGAGAAGACCAGGCTCGGCATGCCGGTGCCGTCGTCCTTGGTGGCCGTGTCCACCAGGCTCTGCAGGCCGAGTGCGTCGAAGCCGCCGACCACGTTGTTGATCGCCGAGCTTGGGTTGTCGGTGAAGGCCAGGGAGTGCCCGAAAAGCACCCAGGCTATGGTCACCGTGATGATGGCGCCGAACGACATCATCATCATGTTCAGGACACTCTTCGCCCTGGTCATGCCCCCGTAGAAGAAAGCGAGACCCGGAGTCATCAGCAACACCAGCGCGGTGGCCGCGAGCATCCAGGCTGTGGTGCCGCTATCGATCTTCACGACGCGACCCTCCTTACATGTGACGTGTGGCCACAGCGTGTTCGGCCGGGGTTTCATGACTCGACCAGGCATGTTTCACATTCGTGAATCTCGCCACACTGGTGTTTCGAGCGGGTTTCGGGGTCTTCACACCTCCCTTTTCGGCTCCGCCAAATCAGGCATGAGACACTTAGGTTTGCCTAACCTACGATCAAGGAATGCCGATGCGTCTTCGCCTGGCCGTCGCCGCCATGCTCCCCGTCCTCGCCCTCGCCGCCTGTGGCACCTCCACCTCCTCACAGGAGGCGGGCCCGACCCGGACCGTCAAGCACGCCATGGGAGAGACGAAGGTGCCGATGACCCCCAAGCGGGTCGTGGTGCTCGACACGGACAAGCTCGACACGATGGTCTCGCTCGGCCTGGCGCCCGTCGGAGCGGCGCAGGCCCAGGAGAACCAGAAGTGGCCCGCGTACCTCGGCTCGGCCCTGTCGGCCACCAAGGCGGTCGGCACCCTGCAGGCCCCCAACATCGAGGCCATCATGGCGCTCAAGCCGGACCTCATCCTGGGCACCAAGTTCCGGCAGGCGGCGTTCTACGACAAGCTCAGCAAGATCGCGCCCACCGTGTTCACCGAGAAGGTGGGCATCACCTGGAAGGAGAACTTCCTGCTCGACGCCGAGGCGCTGGGCAAGAAGGACCAGGCCCAGCAGCTGCTGTCGGCGTACGAGCAGCGGGCCAAGGAGGTCGGGGCCAAGTTCTCGAAGCTCCAGGTGAGCATCGTGCGGTTCATGCCCACCGAGATCCGCATGTACGGGCCCGAGTCCTTCAGCGGCATCGTGGTCGGTGACGCGGGCATCCAGCGGCCCGAGGCGCAGCAGCTCGCCGACCAGGCGGACAAGCGCTTCGGGAAGCTGAGCCAGGAGAACATCGCCAAGGCCGACGCCGACGCGGTCTTCTACACGGCGTACGGCGCGGCGGCCGCCAAGTCGCAGGCGGCGGTGACCGGCGGTCCGCTGTGGAAGAACCTGAAGGCGGTCACGTCGGGCAACGCTCACACCGTGGACGACGAGGTCTGGATGACCGGCATCGGTGTCACGGCCGCCGGCAAGATCCTCGACGACCTGGACAAGTACCTCACGCCGCTGGCCTCGTAAGCCCCGCTGACGGGCACCCGGTTGTGCCTGGCCACCGTGCGGAGCGCGTCCGGATCGCGCCCGAGGCTCCCGTGCCCGAGCGTCGGCACCGCGCAGCGCGGGCCGGCCACGATCACCGCCAGCGCCACCTCGTCACCGATGCGCAGCTCGCGCCCCACCCAGTCGTTCTCCACGAACCCCTCCGCCTCCGTCCCGATCACCAGGTTGGGCCGGTAGCGGAGGGCCTCCACGGTGCCGCGCGGGCCGAGCGCGCCGATCCCTCACGCCCGAGCAGCGTCGACAGCTCCTCGTCGCCGGGAACACCGGTGCCCTCGATCGTCAGCAGGCCGCGCCAGAGGCGGGGGTTCTTGGCGCTGGCGATCTTCCCGGTCGCGACGTCGAGCACCGCGCGCACCCGGTCCCCGGCGAGCCCCCGCTCGGTGACCTCGCTCTCGGAGACCTCCTCCCCCAGCATCGACTTGACGGGGTAGCGCCGCAGCGTCTCCAGGTACATGGGGGCGATCCTACGGTCGGCGCCCGAGCCTAGGGGTGGGCCCAGAAGCGGCGAAGATGCGGCACCAGCTCGTCCGCCCGCTCCTCGGGGAAGAACAGCCGCCCGCCCTCGATCTCGACGATCTCCTTGACGCCGGGGATCGTGTCCCGCAGCCATCGGGCCCAGCTCACGTCGAAGAACGCGTCCCCCGTGCCCCAGACCACGAGCGTCGGCACGGTCAGCACGGTGAGCTGCGGCTCGATGGCGATCATGTCCTTGGCGTCGATCGAGGTCAGCAGGCGCTCGAAGGCCCGCCCGCCGCCGGGCTTGGCGAAGATCGGCCGCAGGTACGCGTCCACCACCGCCGCCGGGTCGTCGATCCGCTCGTAGCCCTCCCCGAACGCGGTCTGGGTCAGGAGCTCCGGCTGGTCCAGGACGAGCGCCGTGAGCGCGGCCAGCTCGCCCCTGGCGGCCAGGTCGACCGTGGGCTTGAACGCCTCGGGCGGGGTGTTGGTGTGGACGTCGCAGTTGGTGAGGGTGAGCGTACGCAGGCGCTCGCGGTGGCGTACGGCGAAGACCTGGGCCACGGCGCCGCCGGTGTCGTTGGCGACGAGGTCCACGCCGGTCAGCCCGAGCCCCTCGCACAGCTCCTCGACGGCCTCGGCGAGCGCGGGGATCGACAGGTCGTCGCGCGGGGCGCTGCCACCGTGCAGCGGCAGGTCGATGGCCACGCAGCGACGCTCGTCGCGGAACGCGGCGATGATGTCGCGCCACAGGTGCGAGCTGGTGCCGACGCCGTGCACGAACAGGCTGACCGGCCCTTCCCCCACGTCGACGTAGCTGATGCCCTCCATGGGTTCCTCCTTGGCAGATTACAAACCGACTGTCGGTCTATGAAATTACCGACTGACAGTCGGTTTGTCTAGAGTGGTCGCATGAACCTCAAGGCGGAACGCGGCGCGGCAACCCGCGAAAGGGTCCTGACGATCGCCACGCGGCTGTTCGCCGACCGGGGCTACGACGACACCTCGATCGAGGTGGTCCTGCAGGAGTCGGGGCTGAGCCGGGGGGCGCTGTACCACCATTACGCCGGGAAGGACGCCCTCTTCGAGGCGGTCCTGGAGGCCACGGAGTCCGCCATCGGCGACAAGATCGTCGAGGCCGTCCGCGGCGTCACCGACCCGGCGGCGGCCCTGCGCGCCGGCGTGCTGGCCTGGATCTCACTCGCCGGAGACCCGGTCATCCAGCGCATCATCCTCATCGACGCGCCTTCGGTGCTGGGCTGGGAGCGGTGGCGGGCCATGGAGGAGCGCTACTCGTTCGGGATGCTGAAGGCGGCACTGGGGGCCACGGGGGCGGTGCCTGAGGAGTTCCTGGACCTGCACGCGCACATGCTGCTGGCGGCCATCAACGAGAGCGTCCTCATGGTGGCGCGCGGCGGCGACCACACCACAGCGGTAGCCGCCGTCGAAGACTTCCTCCGCCGCATCCTCCAGGCGTAGCCCGACGGCACCACCACGCCTCACCCACGCCCGCCACCCCAAAGCGCGGCGGTTGGCGCGGAAAGCCCCGGGCAGCGCGAAAACCCCGGGCGGCGCGGGAAGCGCGGCCCGGGGTGGTCGGGTCAGGCGGCTGCTGTGGCCATCTTGCGGAGGCGGGCCAGGGCGTCGCGTTCGATGCGGCGGGCGCGGTCGCGGCCGATGCCGTAGCGTTCGCCGACCTCCGTCAGCGTGTGCTCGCGCCCGTCCACCAGCCCGTACCGCCACCGCAGCATCTCGCTGGTGTCACCCTCAAGCCCCGTCAGCCACTGGTCCAGGCGCTCGCGCTCCAGGATGTCGATGGCCTGCTGCTCGGGATCGGCCCACGTCTCGTCGGCGATCATGTCGCCGAGCTCCGTCTCGTCCTCGTCGCCCACCCCGAGCTGGAGCGAGACCGGGTCGGAGGCCCAGCGCCGCAGCTCGCGTACGCGCTCGATCGGCAGGTCGAGGATCTCGGCGAGATCGTCGTCCGTGGGCTCGGCGTCGAACTCCGCCAGCAGGTCGCGGCGGACCCGCATCAGCCGCGTCATCTGCTCCCCCGCGTGCGTGGGCAGGCGCACCGGGCGGGCCTGCTCGTGGATGGCACGCCCCACCGACTGCCGGATCCACCACGTCGCGTACGTGGAGAACTTGTACCCCCGCCGGTAGTCGAACTTCTCCACCGCCCTGACCAGCCCCAGGTTCCCCTCCTGGACCAGGTCGATCAGGGGCATCCCCCGCCCCGAGTATTTCCTGGCCACCGCCACCACCAGGCGCAGGTTGGCCTGGATGAACTCGTCCTTCGCCCGCTGGCCGGAGACGGCCAGCCGCTCCAGCTCCTCGTCGGCCGCGTCCCCGATGCGCGGCTCCGAACCCCCACTGTCGAGCAGCTGCTCGGCGAAGAGACCCGCCTCGATGCGCTTGGCGAGCTCCACCTCTTCCTCCGCCGTGAGCAGCGGGACCCGGCCGATCTCAGCCAGATATGTCCCCAGCAGATCGCGCTCGGCGATGTGCTGCTCCTGCGTGCGACTCCCCGTAGGCCTTGCCATCCCCTGGCACCTCGTTCCGCAGCTGCGTTCTATACCCGGCCAACGTCCGACCAGATGCAAAGATTCCCTAAACAAGTACGTCGCTGGGATGGTTCTGGATGTCCTCCTAAAGGAGGAGACCACCATGAAATACCTGGTGAACGAGGGGGACGCCGGGCCGGTAGGCAAGGTGTACATAGGAGGGGGCATCGAGCACGACGAGGTCCGCGCGGGCCCCGCGCCGCAGCCAGCCTACGTCCGTACGGCGTAGCGCGCGTGCCCCGCCGTACGTCGCCGCCCTGATCGCCTCCAGCGGCGTCATCCGCATCTCGCGCACGGCCAGCGCCACGCAGAACGCCATCGACGACGTGAACGACGACCCCGGGTTGCAGTCGGTCGCCAGCGCCACCGTCGCGCCCGCGTCGATCAGTTTCCGGGCGTCCGGATACGGCGACCGCGTCGAGAACTCGGCCCCCGGCAGCAGCGTCGCCACCGTGCCCGACGACGCCAGCGCGTCCACGTCGGCCGGCGTCAGGTGGGTGCAGTGGTCGGCCGAGGCGGCGCCCAGCTCGCAGGCGATGCGCACGCCCGGCCCCTCCCCGAGCTGGTTGGCGTGCACCCGCACCCCCAGCCCCGCCTTGAGCCCGGCGCCCAGGATCTCGCGCGTCTGGTCGCCGTCGAACGCCCCGCGCTCGCAGAACACGTCGACCCACTTGGCGTACGGGGCACACGCGTCGAGCATCTCCCCGGCGACGAGCCGCACGTAGGAGTCGGCGTCCATGCCGGCGGGCACGACGTGCGCCCCCAGGAACGTGGTCTCGCCGGTCAGCCCGGCGGCGATCTCCAGCGAGCGCCGCTCGTCCTCGACGGTCAGGCCGTACCCGCTCTTGATCTCGACGGTCGTGGTGCCCTGGGCGAGCATCTCGTTCACCAGGGCACGCGCGTGGGCGGCCAGCTCGGCGTCGCCGGCCTGCCGGGTGGCGGCGACCGTGGTCCTGATGCCGCCTCCGGTGTACGGCTCGCCGGACATGCGGGCCTGGAATTCGGCCGTCCGGTCACCGGCGAAGATCAGGTGGGCGTGGCTGTCCACGAAACCGGGGATGACGGCGCGGCCCCCGACGTCCACCCGCCCGTCGGCGTCGGGCGCCCGGTCGGCGGGCCCGGCCCAGGCGACCAGGCCGTCCTCCAGGACCAGCGCCGCGTCCTGGATCTCCTCGCGCTCGGGGTCGCCGGTGTACAGCGATCCGATCCCGTCGATCAGCGTCGTGCTCATCTCACCCTCCGTATCGCCTCGGCCAGCAGTGATCCGACGTCGCCGAGCCGGTGCCGCCCGTCCGTGACGACGCGGCGGCCGCCGGAGACCACCGAGTGCACGTCCGCCGCCGTGGCCGCGAACACGACGGCCTCCAGGCCGCCGGCGCCCGCCGTGCGTACGGAGTCGAGCCGTACCGAGACCAGGTCGGCCCAGGCGCCGGGCACCAGCAGGCCCGCGTCGGGGAAGCCGAGCGAGGCGTGGCCGGCGACGGTCGCGGCGGCGAACAGGTCGGCGGCGCTCCAGTTGCCGCGCCTGCCGCTGCTCAGCCGCTCGTCCAGCTCGACCGCCCGCGCTTCCTCGAACAGGTCGATCACGGCGTGGCTGTCGGAGCCGAGCGTGATGTGCGCGCCCCGGTCGGCCGCCGCCCTGGCCGGGCCGATGCCGTCGGCGAGGTCGCGTTCGGTGGTCGGGCACATGCAGATGTGGGTGCCGGACTGGGCGATCAGCTCGATGTCCACGTCGGTCAGGTGGGTGGCGTGCACGGCGGTCGAGCGCGGCCCCAGGGCGCCCCGCTCGTGCAGCACCTGGACCGGGGTGGCCGCGTACATCTCCACGCAGGCGGCGTTCTCGGCCGGCTGCTCGGACACGTGCATGTGGAGGGGGGCGGCGTGCCGGTGGGAGAACTCGGCCACGACCGGCATCTGCTCCGGCGGCACCGCGCGTACCGAGTGGATGGCCGCGCCGATCTCCACGTCGGGCTGCCCCTCGTAGGCCGCCGCCAGCTCGTCGGCCCTGGCCGCCCAGCGCGCGGCGTCACCGTCGGTGAAGCGCAGCTGCGCGCCGGTGAGCGGGGCGCCGATGCCGCCGGTCAGGTAGCAGGTGTCGAGCAGCGCGATGCGCAGGCCCGCCTCGCGGGCCGCGCGGACGAGGGCGTGGCCCATCTCGTTGGCGTCGTCGTACGGGCGCCCGTCGGGCCCGTGGTGCAGGTAGTGGAACTCGCCCACGCAGGTCACCCCGGCCAGCGCCATCTCGGCGTAGACGGCCCTGGCCAGCCGGAGGTACGAGTCGGGCTCCAGCGCCCCTGCCACCTCGTACATGCGCTCGCGCCAGGTCCAGAAGTCGCCCTTGCCCTCCTGGACGGTGCCGCGCAGCGCGCGGTGGAAGGCGTGGGAGTGGGCGTTGGCCAGGCCGGGGACGGTGATGCCCGGCAGGCGCTCGGCCGAGCCCGGCGCGCCCTGGCCGACGCTCGCGATCCTGGCGCCCTCGACCTCGATGAGCACGCCCTCCGCGACCCCGTCGGGCAGCCACGCCTGCTCGCACCAGTAGGTCAGCGACACAGGTCCTCCAGCACGTCCGCGAGTGCGACGACTCCCGCCTCGCAGTCTGGCCGCTCGGCGTGCTCGGCGGGGGAATGGGACACGCCGGTGGGGTTCCTGACGAACAACATCGCGCTCGGGACACCCGCCGTGGCCAGGATCCCCGCGTCGTGGCCCGCCCCCGTGGGCAGGATGGGCGCGGGCGTGTCGCCTCCCGCGACCCTGGCCAGGCGTTCCCTGAGCGGCACGTCGAAGTCGACGACCGGCGTCCACGACTCCTCCCGCACCGTGGCCCCTGCCTCTTCGGTCAGTTCGGCCACGAGGTCGCGGACGGCGGTCTCGTCCGCCCCGCGGGCGTCGAGCCAGGCCGAGACCAGGCCGGGGATCGCGTTCGCGTTGCCCGGCGAGACGCGTACCTTGCCGATCGTGGCCACCACGTCGCGGCGCGCGGCGGCCGCGCGGGCGGCCAGCACCATGCTGGCGAACGGCAGCATCGGGTCGTCCCGGTCGGCCAGCCGGGTGGTGCCCGCGTGGTCGGCCCGGCCGTGGAAGTCGAAGCGCCAGCGCCCGTGCGGCCAGATCGCCGCGGCCACGCCCACCGGCCGCCCCTCGTGGACGAGCGCCTGGCCCTGCTCGACGTGGAGCTCCACGAACGTGCCGACCGCGGCGAGCGTCTCGTCGTCCCGCCCGATCGCGTCCGGCGCCCGCCCGGCCTTCGCCATGACGTCTGCCAGCGTGTCGCCGGCGTCGTCGGTGAGCGCGAGGGCCCGGCCGGGCTCCAGCGCGCCGGTGAGCAGCCGCGACCCCATGCACGGCACCCCGAACCTGGCGCCCTCCTCGTCGGTGAAGCAGGCCACGCCGACCGGCCTGGCCGGCGTGATCCCGCGCTCCTTCAGGAGGTCCAGGGCGGCGAAGGCCGACACGACCCCGAGCGGCCCGTCGTACGCGCCGCCCTGCCGTACGGAGTCAAGGTGGCTCCCGGTCACCACGCCGGGGCGGCCCGATGGGTCGCCCCACCACGCCCAGAGGTTGCCGTTGCGGTCTTCGCGCAGGTCGAGCCCCCTGCGCCCGGCCTCGCCCGCGAACCACTCGCGTAGCTCCATGTCAGCATGCGACCAGGCGTCCCTGACGTAGCCCCCGGTCGACGGATCCCGTCCTATGTGCGCGAGTGGTTCAAGCATGGCCCCACTGTAGTGAATGGATCCATTCAGTTGACAGGCCCGCCCCTGGGACGGAGGGTCAGCTCGGTGAGGTGGGCGTCGGGGCCGGCGGTGACGGCGGCCAGCACGGCCCGCGCCACGCTCTCCGGCGTGAGGTACTTCTCGGGCTCGAACTCGCCGCCCTCGTAGCGGCGCAGCTCGCGCTGCATGTCGGTGGCTGTCCGGCCCGGGTAGACCGTCGTCACCCTGAGCCGCGGCTCCTCCAGCCGCAGCGCGTCGGCGAACGCCTTCAGCGCGAACTTGCTGGCCGCGTAGGCGCCCCACTCGGGGTTGGCCCGCTGCCCCGAACCCGAGTTGACGCAGACCACGTGCCCTCCGGCCGCGCGCAGGGCGGGCAGCAGCAGCCTGGTCAGCTCGGCGACCGCGACGACGTTCACCTCCAGCGTCTCGCGCCACGCGGCGGCGGACAGGTCGGCGATCCGGCCCATCCGGTTGATCCCGGCGGAGTGCACGAGCACGTCGAGCCGCTCGATGCCGGCGACCTCCGCCTCCGTGACCGCCGTCAGCTCCGCCGGCCAGACCCGCGCGTCGGGCAGCCCGGCCGCCACGGCACCCAGCGCCTCCTCGTCGCGGCCGTTGAGTATCACGTGATGCGTGGGGCCCAGGACCCCGGCCACGGCCGCGCCGATCCCGCGCGAAGCGCCTGTGACCAGCGCCGTCGGTCGTTCGTTCATGGAGATCAGCTTATTGACGTTGACGGATATACAAATTTGAATACAAACTTGTACTCATGTCTGCTTCGACCCGCATCCTCATCCTGGGCGCCCTGCTCGACGGTCCCATGAACGGCTACGGGGTCCGCCGTCGATTGGAGACGATGGGCACCGATCAATGGGCGAACGTCGCCTTCGGGTCGATCTACCACGGCCTGAGCAAGATGGCCGACGAAGGGCTCCTGGCCGTCGTCGAGGCGGGCAGGGGCGGCAAGGTCGTCTACGAGCTGACCGAGCACGGCCGCGAAGAGTTCCACCGGATGCTGCTGACCGCCTGGCACGAGGTCAAGCCCATCGTCGACCCGTTCCAGGTGGCGATGACGTTCATGGACCGGCTGGAAAAGCAGGAGATTCTGCAGGCGCTGTATGGCAGGATGCAGCAGCTCAGAGTGAGCGTCGAGATCCTTGGACATGCCCTCGGCGCCAAGCAGCGCTTCGGCGCTCCCCAGCACGTGGACGAGAACCTCCGTCTCAACAGAGCCATGGTCCAGGCCCAGCTCGACTGGGTCGAGAAAGCCATCGAACGGGTTGAGGCCGACGAACTGCCCTAAGGAGCTGAACCCCCCAATGATCATTCAGGCGCAGGGCCTGCGAAAGACGTTCACCACCAGGAACAGGAAGGGCGCGCAGACGGTCGAGGCCGTCCGCGGCGTGGACCTAGAGGTCGCGCAGGGCGAGATCTTCGGCGTGCTCGGCCCCAACGGCGCGGGCAAGACCACCACGATCAGGATGCTCTCCACGCTGATCGCCCCCGACGCCGGCACCGCCACCATCGCGGGTCACGACCTGCTCAAGGAGCCCGCCGCCATCCGGCGCAACCTCGGGTACGTGAGCCAGGCCGGCGGCGTGGAGGACACCACGAGCGCCAGGGCCCAGATCATGATGGCCGCAAAGATCCACGCCATGGCCGACCCGAAGGGGGCCACCGCCGAGGTGCTGGAGCGCTTCGACCTGACCGAGATGGCCGACCGTCCAGGCCGTACCCTGTCGGGCGGGCAGAAGCGGCGCGTGGCCATCGCGATCGGGCTGGTGCACAACCCGCCGCTGCTCTTCCTCGACGAGCCCACCACCGGCCTCGACCCGCAGAACCGCGCGAACCTCTGGGACCGCATCAGGCAGCTGCGCGAGGCCGGCACGAGCGTGCTGCTCAGCACCCACTACCTCGACGAGGCCGACGCGCTGTGCGACCGCCTCATGATCGTCGACCACGGTGAGGTCGTGGCCGAGGGCACTCCCGGCGAGCTCAAACGGGAGGTCTCCGGCGACGTGATCTCGCTCAGGGTCGACGACCTGGAGCGGGCCGCGGACACGCTCAAGCCGTACGCCCGCGAGACCCGCGTCGACGAGGACCTGCTGCGCGTCTACGTCGACGACGGCGAGCACACGCTGCCCGCGCTGCTGCGGGCCCTTGAGGAGCAGGGCCTGGGGTTGAGCTCGATCGCGCTCGACCGGTCCACCCTCGACGACGTCTTCCTGGCCAAGACCGGCCGTTCCCTCCGCGACACCGGAGCCGCCTCATGATCCGCCACACTGTTCTGTTCGCCGGGTATGAGCTGAAGAAGTCGTTCAGCAACCCGATCTGGCCGCTGTTCGGCATCATGCAGCCGGTGCTCTACCTGCTCATGTTCGCGCCGCTGCTGAAGTCGCTGACGCCGGGCGGCTCGACGGTGGACGCGCTGCGGATGTTCACGCCGGCGTCGATGATGATGATCGCGGTCTTCGGGTCGCTGTTCTCGGGGTTCGGGATGATCGCCGACCTGCGTAACGGCTCGCTCGAACGGTACGCCGTCAGCCCCGCCTGGCGGCCCGCCATCGTGCTCGGGCGGGTGGCCAAGGACATGGTCGTCCTGGTGTGCCAGGCGATCCTCGTGCTGGTCGTGGCCATCGCGATGGGTGTGCGCATCGGGGCCGTCGAGCTGCTGCTGGTGCTGCTGCTCATGGCCGCCACCGGGCTGTTCGCCTCGGGGCTGTCTCAAGGGCTGGCGCTGACCGTACGCGACGAGAACGGCATGTCGCAGACGCTCAACCTCTTCCTGCTGCCGGTCATGCTGCTGGCCGGGCTGTTCATCCCGATCTCGTTCGCGCCCGGCTGGATGCAGACGCTCGCCCCGATCAACCCGCTCTACCACGCGGTCGAGGCGGGGCGGGCGCTGTTCGCCGGCCGGTTGTCGGACTCGTCGATCCCGATCGCGTTCGCGGTGTTCATCGTGCTGGCGGTGCTCACCACGATCTGGTCGATGCGCTCGCTACGCAGGATCGCCGGGTAGGAACGTACCGGTCTCGTCGGTCATCCGCTCGTACTCCTCCAGCCGGGCCTGGGTGCGCAGCGGCGCCGCGTCGGCCATGGCCTCGACCAGGGCCATGGCCAGGGCCAGCGGCGCCGCGTGCGAGTCGAACACGAGCCGGTCGCCGACGGGGGCGTCCAGCACGACCTCCGCCGGGAAATCCGACTTATCCGTTATCGCCGCCACCCGCAGCCCCAGCTTCTCCGCGTACTCCAGCGCCTGCACGGCCTCCGCCGGATACCTCGGCAGGACCACGGCCACCACCCACTCCGCACCCGCCCGGCGCGCCGCGTGCAGCCCGTCGACCAGCTCCGAGCCGCCGTGCGTGAGCAACCGCACGTCGGGGTGAATGCGGCGGGCGTAGTAGGCGAACGTGGTGGCCAGCCCGCACGAGACCCGCAGCCCCACCACGGGCAGCGGCTCGGTGGCGGCCAGCTGCTCGCCGAGCTCCTTGAGCGGGAAGGCCGGCAGCCGCTCCCTGACGATCGCGAGGTTGCGGATCTCGCACTCGATGGCCCCGCGCAACAGGCTCTCCTGCGGCTGCTCGACCACCGCGCCACCCAGCACGAGCGGACGCAGCGCCTGCCGCAGCTCGGGGTACCCGGCGAACCCCAGCACCATGGCGAACCGGGTCACGGACGGCTGACTCACCCCGGCTCGCTCGGCCAGCTCCACGCTGGACAGGAAGATCGCCTCATCGAGGTGCTCGGTGAGATAGTGCGCGATCCTCCGCTGCACGGGCGACAGCCTCCGGCCATCCAGCAGCACACTCAGCCCACCGTGATATCCGTCCGCCACTCCACCTCCAACGCTTCCCGCCCCGCATTCTCATCCCACCACCACCCGCCGCATCGGCGAGCCGCTCCGGCCCCCACCTTCACGTGCACTTCCCGCCCCAGCAAAATACGGCCCTCCACGCACCGCATGGGCCCAGCGCCCAACGCTCGCCCTCCAAGCGCCGGGTCGGCGAGACGACGTACGGCGCAGTCCGGCGCAACGCGCACGGCGGTGCAGGGTCAGGATTCGCGCATCGGAATGCGGACCCCGCGGGCGGCGGCCACGTCGGCGGCCTCCTCGTAGCCGGCGTCCACGTGCCGCATCACCCCGGTCCCCGGGTCGTTGGTCAGCACGCGGTTCAGCTTCTCCCCCGCCAGCGCCGTCCCGTCGGCCACCGTCACCTGCCCCGAGTGGATGGACCGCCCGATCCCGACCCCTCCCCCGTGGTGGATGGACACCCAGGCGGCCCCCGAGGCCGTGTTGAGCATGGCGTTCAGCAGCGGCCAGTCCGCGATCGCGTCCGACCCGTCCGCCATGGCCTCCGTCTCGCGATAGGGCGAGGCCACGGAGCCGCTGTCGAGGTGGTCGCGCCCGATGACGATGGGCGCCCGCAGCTCGCCCGACGCCACCATGTCGTTGAACCGCTCCCCCGCGACGTTGCGCTCGCCGTACCCGAGCCAGCAGATCCGCGCGGGCAGCCCCTGGAAGTGGACCTTCTCCCCGGCCTTCCTGATCCAGCGGGCGAGCTGCTCGTTCTCGGGAAAGAGCTCCAGGATGGCCCGGTCGGTCGCGGCGATGTCGGCGGGGTCCCCGCTCAGCGCCGCCCACCGGAACGGGCCCTTGCCCTCGCAGAACAGCGGCCTGATGTACGCGGGCACGAACCCCGGGAAGTCGAAGGCCCGCCCGTAGCCGGCCAGCTGCGCCTCGCCCCGGATGGAGTTGCCGTAGTCGAACACCTCCGCCCCGGCGTCCTTGAACCCGACCATGGCCTCCACGTGCCGCGCCATCGAGGTCCGGGCCCGCTCGGTGAAGCCGGCCGGGTCCTTGTCCCGCTCCGAGGCCATGTCCTCGAACGCGACCCCCAGCGGCAGGTACATCAGCGGATCGTGCGCCGAGGTCTGGTCGGTGACGATGTCGATCTCGGCCCCGCGGGCGAGCAGCGCGGGCACGGCCTCCGCCGCGTTCGCGACGACCCCGATGGACAGGGGACGGCGCTCGTCGCGGGCCGCGTACGCCAGCCGCAGCGCCTCGTCCAGCGACGACGCCTCCACGTCGAGGTAGCGGTGCTCGATCCGCCGGGTGACCGAGCGCGGGTCGCAGTCGATGCAGATGGCCACCCCGCCGTTCATGGTGACGGCCAGGGGCTGGGCGCCGCCCATCCCGCCGAGCCCGGCCGTCAGCGTGATCGTCCCGGCCAGCGACCCGCCACTGTGCTTATTAAAACCACGCTTGGCGGCCACGGCCGCGAACGTCTCGTACGTCCCCTGCAGGATGCCCTGCGTGCCGATGTAGATCCACGACCCGGCGGTCATCTGCCCGTACATGGTGAGCCCGGCCGCCTCCAGCCGCCGGAACTCCTCCCAGTTGGCCCAGTCGGGCACGAGGTTGGAGTTGGCGATGAGCACCCGGGGCGCCCACTCGTGGGTGCGGAACACACCCACCGGGCGCCCCGACTGGACCAGGAGGGTCTCGTCGCCTTCGAGCGTCGTCAGCGTCCTGACCAGCGCGTCGAACGACGGCCAGTCACGCGCGGCCTTGCCCGATCCGCCGTAGACGACCAACTGCTCTGGGTGCTCGGCGACCTCCGGGTCCAGGTTGTTCTGGAGCATGCGGAGCGCCGCCTCCTGCGGCCACCCCTTGGCGGTGATCGTCGTGCCTCTCGGCGCGCGCACGCTGCGGCTCATCGTGACCCTCCTGAATGAAAACATTCACTTTTGTCACCCGCAGAGTACATCGGACTGCAGAGTCTGCACCTACGACGGTCAGCTGACGAGGAACTGGGTGGCTGCCAGTTCCCGGTAGAGCTCGTCCTCCCCGACCAGCGAGTCGTGCGTCCCGACCGCCCGTACGCCGCCTCCTTCCATGACCACGATCCGGTCCGCGTTCGTGACGGTGGACAGCCGGTGGGCGATCACCAGCACGGTCGTCTCCGCGGCCACCTCGGCGATGACCTCGCGCAGCCGCAGCTCGTTGACCGCGTCGAGCTGGGAGGTGGCCTCGTCGAGCAGCAGCAGCCGGGGCTTGCGCAGCAGCGCCCTGGCGATGGCGACGCGCTGGCGCTCGCCGCCCGACAGCAGCACGCCGCGGTGTCCGACCGGCGTCTCCAGCCCTTCGGGCAGCCGTTCCACCAGGTCGTCGAGGCGGGTGCGGGCGACGGCCCGGCGCAGTTCGTCCTCGGTGGCGTCCTGGGCGGCGAAGAGCAGGTTCTCCCTGAGGGTGCCGGCCAGCACGGGCGCGTCCTGCTCGACGTACCCGAGGGCGGCCCGCAGCTCGCCCAGCGGCCAGTCGCGGATGTCGCGCCCGCCGATGGTGATCAGCCCCCTCTGGTGGTCGTAGAAGCGTTCGATCAGCGCGAACACCGTCGACTTGCCCGCGCCCGACGGCCCCACCAACGCGGTCAGCCCGCCGGGCGGCACCTCGAAGCTGACCCCGTCGTGCACGATCGGCCGGTCGTCGCCGTACTGGAAGACCACGTCCTGGAACGTCACCCCGACCGGCTCGGCGGCCCCCGGGACGGCGGGGCTGACCGGCTCGGCGGGCAGGTTCTCGATCTCCTTGATCCGCTTCATCGCGGCGAGCCCCTGCTGGAGTTGGACGCCGCCCTGGACGAGCTGCCCGATCGGCGGCACCAGGTAGAACAGGTACAGCAGGAACGCGATCAGCGACGACACCTCGAGCGTGCCCGACGCGACCCTGGACCCGCCGACGGCCAGCACGGCGAGGAACGCGATCTGCACCGCCATCCACGTCGCCACTCCCGCGAGCGACGTCCACCCGGCGACCTGCAGCCCCCGGTCGCGGGCGCGCACCGCCGCGTCGCCCACCACCGCGATCTCCCGCTCCTCCGCGCCGCTGGCCTTGACGGTCCGGTACGCCTGCAGCGCCCGGTCCAGCACGGCCCCCATCTCGCCCACGGCCTCCTGGGCGTGGGTCTGCGCGCGCTGGATCTTCGGCATGATCAGCGCGACGAGCCCGCCGATCACCACCACCACGAGCAGCGTGACCAGCAGCAGCACGCCGTCCATGGTCGCCATCATGACGATGGCCCCGACCAGCATGAACGCGGCGCTGACGGACTCGACGATCCCGTTGGTCAGCACCGCGCGCAGCAGCGTCGTGTCACCGGTCACCCGCGAAAGCAGGTCGCCGGGCTTGAGCCGGTCCACGTCGGCGACCTTGAGCCGCAGCATTCGGTCGACGAGCTTGCGCCGGGCGCTGAGCACGATGCCCTCGCCCGTACGCTCCATCAGATAGCTTCCGGCGGCCGACACGACCGCGCCGACCAGCACCGCCACGGTGAGTCCTAACAAGGGCCCGGTCATCGAGCCTGCCTTGCCGAACGCATCGACGACGTACTTGGCCAGCAACGGCATCGCGAGGCCCGCCACCGAGCCGATCAAGCCCAGCAGCCCACCCAGAAGCAGGACCTTCCGGTGCGGGCGGACGTAGGCGAGCAACTCCTTGACCACCACATCTCCTTCCACGACATGTCTCGACTTGCTTCAACGAACGGGACCGCGCGATCCGCACCACTTCGACATGGTCAACCTAAATTGACGACCTAAGTATGTCAACTTTCGTTGACCCTCATTCTTGAGGAGGAGACGACATCCGGAGCCGCCCCGCGGACGAATAGGGCGTCGAGGAACCCGGCCGGAACCTCGAAGTAAACGATCAGCCCTTCGAAAGGACCGAAAATGGAGCTCCGGATCAACCGGCGCGCTCTTGTCGGACTTGGCCTCGCCGCAGCAGTCGCCGCGTCGTCGTTGGCCGTGCTCCGCACCGACTCCGGCATCGCTTCCTCGCACCGCGAGGCTCCCATGATCGCGGGCGACCCCCAGCACGACAACACGGACGTGTACGCGTTCGTGAGCCCTGACAAGGCCGACACGGTGACCTTGCTGGCCAACTGGATCCCGTTCGAGGAGCCCCACGGCGGCCCGAACTTCTACCCGTTCGCCACGAAGTCCCGCTACAACATAAAGATCGACAACAACGGCGACGCCCGGCCCGACATCACGTACGAGTGGACGTTCCGCAACGAGGACAAGCGCGGCAACACCACGTTCCTGTACAACAACGGCCCCGTCACCTCGCTCGACGACCCCAACCTGCTCTTCCGCCAGCGCTACACGCTCAGGAAGATCACCCACAGCGGCACCCGGACGCTGGTCAGCGACGGCATCGTCGCGCCGAGCAACGTCGGCCCGGCCTCGATGCCCGACTACGGCACGCTGCGCACCCAGTCCATCAAGAGCCTGCCGGGCGGCGGCAAGACGTTCGCCGGCCAGGCGGACGAGGCGTTCTTCCTGGACCTGCGCGTGTTCGACCTGCTCTACGGCGGCAACCTGTCCGAGGTCGGCCAGGACACCACCAGGGGCTACAACGTGAACAGCGTGGCCATCCAGGTGCCCTCCTCCGAGCTGGCGCTCAAGGGCGACGTCAAGCGCAACCCCGTGATCGGCATCTGCTCGACCACCGACAAGTTCAACGGCAGCAGGTACGTGCAGGTCTCGCGCCTGTGCAACCCGCTGGTCAACGAGGTCGTCTCGCCCGCCGGGCTCAAGGACGCCTTCAACGCCCTGCCCCCGGAGCAGGACGCGGACGTGGCCCCGCTGGTCAAGCGGGTCACCGACCCCGAGGTGGCCAGGCTGCTGGAGGCCATCTACGGCATCAAGGCCCCCGCGACCCCGCGCGGCGACCTGGTCGAGATCTTCCTGACCGGCATCGCCAAGCAGAACGGCCCGATCAAGGCCGACCTGAACTCGCAGGTGCTCAACAAGGACGCGGGCAAGCTGCGCCCCGCCGAGATGCTGCGGCTGAACATGTCGATCCCGCCCGCGAAGGACCCGAACCGCCTCGGCGTGCTGGCCGGCGACCTGCAGGGCTTCCCGAACGGCCGCCGCCTGATCGACGACGTCGTGGACATCGAGCTGCAGGCCGTGGCCGGCGCCGCGGTGACCGGCAAGCTCGTGCCCGGACTGACGGACAAGGTGGACAAGAACGACAAGCCGATGCTCCAGTCGTTCCCGTACATCCCGCTGCCCAGCAACGTCGCGGTGAACCAGCGATAACTCCCTGACCGGCCCGCTCCCTCTCCAAGCGGGCCGGTCCGCCCCCGGCGGCAGACCACCCGTCTCCCACCGTCTGCCGCCGATATGAGGCCGGCCGGCCGTGTCCCCGTCACGGCCGGCCGGCCAACTCCCAGCACCTGGAGCTTTGGAAATGCGTGCCTTCGCGATCTTCGCCGGGCTTGCCCTCCTGGGGGCCCTGTCCTTCACGATCTTCTCGTTCTCGGCGGCGCCCGCGCCGCGGACGGTGGCGGACAAACCGCTCACCGAGACGCTGCAGGAGCGGCTCAAGCGCCTGCCGGGCGACTACCGCGGCTGGGCCCAGCTCGCCTCCCAGTACGTCGACCAGGCCAGGGTCACCGGCGACCCGTCGTACTACACGAAGGCGGAGGGCGCGATCGCCACGGCCGCCAAGCTGAAGTCCGAGGACGACACGGTGCTCACCGGTCAGGCGGCGCTGGCCGCCGGCCGCCACGAGTTCGCCGACGCGGTGCGCCTGGCCGAACGCGCCATCGACGCCAACCCGTACGGCGCCCCGGCCTACGGCGTGCTGGCCGACGCGAAGACGCAGCTCGGCGACCTGCGCGGAGCGCGGCGGGCGGTGGACGAGATGCTGGACCTGCGCCCGGGGGTGGCGGCCTTCGCCCGCGCCTCGTACGCGGCCGAGCTGCGCGGCGACAGGGCCGGAGCCCGCAAGTACCTCGAAATGGCGCAGAACGACGCGTGGCAGCCGGCCGACCTCGCCTACGCCCGCTACTACCTGGGCGAGCTGGCCCTCCACTCCGGCGACCTGGCCACGGCGGCCGACTGGTACGCCAGTGCCCTGCGGGCCTACCCCGGCTACACCCCGGCGCTCGCGGGCCAGGCCAGGACCGCCGCGCTGAGCGGCCGGCTGACCGAGGCCCTCGACCTCTACCGGACCGTCGTCGAACGCCTCCCTCTCCCCCAATACCTGATCGAGCAGGGCGAGACGCAGCTCAAGGCGGGCGGGCCCGCCGACTGGACCCTGCTGAAGGCGCAGCGCAAGCTGTTCCAGGCCGCGGGCGTGCGCGACGACCTGACCTGGGCCGAGTTCGAGGCCGACCACGGGGACCCGGCGCTGGCGGTCGAGCACGCCAGGGCCGAATACGCCCGCAACCCGAACCTCGTCGCCGCCGACGCCCTCGCCTGGGCCCTGTTCAAGGCAGGCAAACCCGCCGAGGCGCTGCCGTACGCGAAGAAGGCCACGGCGACCGGCTGGCAGAACCCGCTCCTGAAGTATCACCGCGCCAAGATCGAGCAGGCGCTGGGCCGGTCCGTCAAGGTGGACGCCGGCTTCGACCCGACACTGTCCGCATTGGCGAGGTTCTCATGAAAGTCGTCCGGCTCGGCCTGCTGTCCGTCGCGATGGGCCTCGTGCTGTCGCTGTGCCTGAGCGTCGTCCTGGTCGCCGCGGCCTACGCGGCGCCCGTGGTGATGCACCCGCTGGGCAACTTCACCGTCAACCACTACAACGGGCTGCGGATCTCGCCCTCCGACGTGCGCAACCTCGCCGTCGTGGACGCGGCCGAACTGCCCACGCTGCAGGCCAAGCCGCAGGTGAACGCCTCGTACGCGGGCCGCCGCTGCGGCGAACTGGCCGCCGCCCAGCGGCTCGGGGTGGCGGGCAGGACGGTGCCGTGGCGGGTGGAGTCCTCCGCCTTCGCCTACGCGCCCGGCCAAGGGGGCCTCCAGACCAGCCGCCTGACCTGCCGGCTCGTCGCCGAAGTCCGCACCTCGGGGGCCGTGGAGTTCACCGACGGGTTCGAGCAGGACAGGATCGGCTGGCGGGAGATCACCGCGGTGGGCGACGGGGTGCGCCTGGTCCGCTCGTCGGTGCCGTCGGTGAGTGTCAGCAAGGAGCTGCACGTGTACCCCGCGGACCTGCTGGCCGATCCGCTCGACCAGCGCACGGCGACGATGACCGTCGCGCCCGGCGCGGGCCTGCCCGGTCAGGGCGGCTCCGGCGCTCCCGGCGGCACCCTGTCCGGCGGGATCGGCGTCGGCGGGCCGATCGGGGACGCGCTGGCCGCCCTCGACCGGACGTTCACCGGGCTGATCGGCTCGGACTCGCTGACGCTCCCGCTCGGGCTGCTGGCGGTCGGGCTGGCCGTGGTGCTGGGCGCCGGGCACGCGCTGATCCCCGGGCACGGCAAGACCATCATGGCCGCGTACCTGGCCGGGCGGCGCGGCCGCCCGCGCGACGCGCTCGTGGTGGGCGCGACCGTGACGGCCACGCACACGGTCGGGGTGCTGGTGGTGGGGCTGCTGCTGAGCGCGTTCACGGCGCTGGCGGGCGAGTCCGTGCTGGCGTGGCTGGGGGTGGCCAGCGGCGCGCTGATCGCCGTCATCGGCCTCCGCCTCCTCCTGAACGCCCGCCGCGGCACCTCCCTGCACAGCCACGGACACGGGCATGGACATGGACATGGACATGGGCACGGCCACGGCGACAGCCATGACGACGACCACGAGCACAGGGAGGGGCAAGGCGGCGAGCGGGTGGCGAAACGGACGGGGCTGGTGGGTCTCGGCATCGCGGGCGGGCTCGTGCCCAGCCCCTCGGCCCTCGTCGTCCTCCTCGGCGCCATCGCGCTCGGCCGCACCTGGTTCGGCGTGGCGCTGGTGACCGCGTACGGCATCGGCATGGCCGCCACCCTCACCGTCACCGGCCTCCTGCTGGTCAAGTTGGTGGACCGGCTGGAACAGCGCGCCTCGGCGGGCCGCCGCCTGGCCGCCAGGCTCTCGGGCCTGGCTCCGGTCGGCACGGCCGCGATGGTGGTGCTGCTCGGCGCGGGCCTGGCCCTCCGATCGGTGGCCACCCTCTAGCACCGGTACGCCCCATCCGCTTATAGTCATGTCCATGACTACTCATGGACATGACTATTCATGGCCCTGAAGCACGCCGTGCTGGCGGCGCTGCTCGGCGGCGAGTACAGCGGCTACCAGCTCACCAAGATCTTCGACGTCGGCGTCTCCAACTTCTGGTACGCCTCCCCCCAGCAGCTCTACGCCGAGCTGACCAGACTGGAGGCCGACGGGCTGATCGCGGGCCGGGAGGTCGTCCAGCGGGGCCGCCCCAACAAGCGGGTGTTCACGGTCACCGGGTCAGGCGCCGCCGAGCTGGCGTCCTTCGCGGCGGCCCCGTCCAAGCCCCTGCTCATCCGCGACGACCTGGCCGTCAAGGTGCACGCCGTGGACCGGGTCGACCCGGCGCCGGTGATCGAGCAGCTCCTCGAACGCGCCGAGGAGGCCGCGGTCAAGCTCGCCTTCTTCGAGCAGGCCCTCGTGCGCATGCGTGGCGACCTGGACGAGGAGACGTTCCTGCGCCGGGGCGAGCACGTCGGCCCCTACCTCTCCGGCCTGGCCGGCTGCCGCCTGGAACGCGAGATGCGCGACTGGTGCCGGAAGACCGCCCGCACGCTGACCGCACGCGCCGCCCACGCGAAACGGACGGAACCATGACCTGCCGTCCACCCGGAGACGGCGAAGCCACCCCCCGCACGCGCCACCCACGCGGAGACGACGAAGCCCGCACGCGCCGCCTCCCGGCCGGAAGGACCGCCTCATGACCTACGCGCGTTATGTCGCGATCGGCGACAGCCAGACCGAGGGGCTCGGGGACGGCGACGACGTCACCGGCCACCGCGGCTGGGCCGACCGCCTCGCCGAGCACCTGGCCGCCGCCAACCCGGACCTGCTCTACGCCAACCTCGCCGTCCGCGGCCGGCAGGCGGCCCAGATCCAGGCCGAGCAGTTACCCGCCGCCCTGGCGCTGCGCCCCGACCTGGTCACGGTCATGGCGGGCATGAACGACATCATCCGCCCCGGCTTCGACGCGGCCACAGTGGCGGGCATCGTGGAGGACATGATCGTCCGGCTGACCGCCGCGGGGGTGCACGTGATCACCATGACCTTCCCCGACATGGCCAGGATCGCGCCGATGGCCCGCCCGCTGCGGCCCAGACTGATCGACTTCAACGCCCGCGTCCGTGCCGCCGCCGCCCGCCCGGGAGTCACGCTGCTGGACACGTTCGCGCTCGACTTCACGGACGCCCGGATGTGGAGCACCGACCGGCTGCACGCGAGC
The DNA here is from genome assembly GCF_040605375.1 of Nonomuraea sp. NPDC005650. Lineage (NCBI taxonomy): Bacteria > Bacillati > Actinomycetota > Actinomycetes > Streptosporangiales > Streptosporangiaceae > Nonomuraea > Nonomuraea sp. NPDC005650. Next base: position 44,514 of record NZ_JBEXCR010000020.1, on the reverse strand, counting down.
CCGACCGGGCACGCCCGCTTCGCCGCCGCCGTCGCCCACGCCCTGGAGCTGCCGGGCAGCGACGACACGTGGATGGTGCCCCTGCCGCCGCTGCCCACTCCGGGCGCCTGGCGCGCGGCTTCGGCGGAGATGCGCTGGCTGGCCACCTTCGCCGGCCCGTGGATCGGCCGCCGCCTGCGCGGCCGCTCCTCCGGCGACGGCCGCACCGCCAAGCGCCCGCTGCTCACGCCGGTGATCGACGGCGATCAGTCGAGGTCGGGGAGATCCGGGTCGTCGTAGTCGGCGTCGCCGTCATCGACCCGCCGCAGCTTGATGTCCTCCAGCCAGGCCAGGGCGAAGCATCGGATCTCCTTGATCCGCGTCTCGCCGACGCCGTAGCGCTCGAACTCCTCGTCGTCCATGAAGTCGACGACCTCCAGCCGCGAGGCCAGCTCATAGAGCGAGAACTCGTCGTGGTGCACCTTCGCGAGGCTTTCGAGCGCGCGAAAGGCGTAGAGGTGGCTCACGGAGGCGATGTCGATGACGTCGCGCGCGTAGCTGCGCTCATGCAGCGCCCGCATCTTGAGCCCGATCGCGTCTTCCAGGGCCAGCACCTTCAGCAGGCCGAAGGTGACCGGCCGCTCCTGAAGCGCCTCGCGTAAAAGGTCGAATTCGCAGGTCTCACCGGTGACGCCGTCCTCGATCATCAGGCGGCCCATCCGAGGGGTGACTTCGATGATCCGCGCGCTGAGCCCCGCGCTCCGGAACGCTCCAGACACACCTTCGGCCACTTCGGCCAGCGGCGTCTCCTGCGCCGTGGCGAAGTCGAGATCCTTGCTGGGCCGGTCGGTGAAGCCGTGTGCCTTGATCGCATATCCGCCCGCGAGCACCAGACCGTAGCGGTCGCAGACAGGCATGACCGCATGGAGCAGCCGCTCCTGGAAAGGCGGAAAACGCATCAGGCCAGAGTCTCCCGCGGCAACGCGAGCTTCTGCTCCCAGGCCTGCCGGTAGCCGCGCCCCAGCCCCTTCCGCAGCAACGGCCAGTCGGTGACGAGGTGATCGGCGTTGAGGTATGCCTCGTAGTCGGCCCGCTGACCGGCGGTGATCACGATCTTGTACATCGACAGGCGCAGCTTGAAATTGGACAGGTCGAACTCCGTCAGCCCCGACCACGCCAGATGCGGCGGCAGGGCGACCACGCCGTCGACCGGCCCGCGAAGGTCGTCCAGGGAGTCTGGGACCTTCTCTTCGAGCCCCTCATAGATCGAAGGAAGCGCCATGGCTCAAGTATGCCGACGGCCGCGCCGCGTGGAAGGGAGATCGTGACGCCCTGAGAGGAACTCCTGGAAGGCGATCTTGGCCCTGATCGCCGGCCGCCGCCACCGTTCCTCCCGGTGGATGGCTCTGGCCATCTTGCGCGGCGACCGCTTGGCGAAGAACCAGCGGGCCCACGGGGAGCCGGGGCGGGCCAGCCGTACCGCGCCCACCACCAGCATCGGCGGCACGAACAGCCCCGCCATCCCCGTCCAGATCTTGCCCTTGAGCAGGGTGACGACGGCGAGTGCCAGGTTGGCCACGATGAGTGCGGCGGGGTTGACCGGGGTGCCGTAGTCCCAGGTCAGGGGGCGTAGGCCGATGAGGAGCAGGCCGGTGACGGCGATCGCGATGAAGACCGCGTCCACCGAGGTGCGCCCCTCCTCCTCCCAGTACACGTCGTGCAGGTGCAGGATCAGCGCGAACTCGTCCAGCACGAGCGCCGACCCGATGCCGAAGACGCAGGCCGCAGCGGCGTAGCCGACCTGCGAGGCGGAGGAGAGGATGAGCCCGCTGACCCCGCCGACCAGCATCAGCACCACGCCGAACACGACGTGGTGGATGTGCATCTCGCCCATGTTCAGATTGCGGAACCAGCCGACCTTCGCCCTGATCAGGCGGACGTTGATGCGCGTGGCGATGAAGGCCACGATGAGCGCGACAAAGTAGCAGAACAGCGGCAGCCGTCCTGTGGCGACGATGTTGTGCTCGAACCAGTTCCCCATGACTCTAGAAAGAGATGGTACGAGGGCTCATGCCCCTTCTACGCCCTCAGGCGAGGAAGGCCCGCAAAAGGGCGGCTGTGCCCTCCAGATGCTCGGCGACCGCCCGGCGGGCCCCGTCGGGGTCGCCGGACAGGATGGCGTCCACGATGGCCCGGTGCTGGACGGCGGCGTGGTCCAGGTTGACCTGGAGCATGGGGATCGCGTTCAGCAGGTCGCTCACCCGCGAGCGGGCGTCCGCGCACGCCGTGGCGAGCAGGGGAGAGCCGGTCAGCTCGGCGATGGACAGGTGGAAGGCCGTGTCGAGGCGGCGGTAGTCCTCCAGCGGGGCCTCGTTCAGCTCCGACAGCCGCCGCAGGAGCACCTCCCGCCTCTCCTCCGCGAGATCCGACACGGCCAGCACCTGGGCCGCCCCGCACTCCACCGCCAGGCGGAACGTGAGCGCGTCCGACAGGTCGTCGCTGCCCATCTCCGCGACGACCTGCCGCAGGTCGCCAGCGCCCGGTTTGGGAGGGACGTACGTGACGAAAGCCCCCCCGTAGCGGCCTCTCCGCACGTCGAGGTAGCCCGCGTCCGAGAGCGCGCGGATCGCCTCGCGCAGGGTGACCCGGCTGATGCCGAGCCGCACGGCCAGCTCCCGCTCCGGCGGAAGCTTGTCGCCGGGCGGGACCACCCCGAGCTTGATCGCCTGGAGCAGCCGTTCCACGGTCTCCTCGAAAGCGTTGCCGGCCCGCACCGGGCGCAACACCGTCATTAAACGCGCCGACTCGTCCAACGTGTCCTCAGGTCTTGACAACCGATCCCGCCATACACATCAATGGTCTAAGACTAGCCCAATCAACGGGAAAGCGCCTCTGACCAGATCGGAGCGGGGATAGCGTGAGCGAGCGATCGAGCACCGGGTTCCTTTCCGTCAGCGAGCTACGCGACGAGGTGGCGTTCGGGCGCATCGACACCGTGCTCCTCGCGATCGCCGACATGCAGGGCAGATTGCAGGGCAAGAGGCTGTCCGCCCGCTATTTCCTCGAAGAGGTGCTGCACCACGGCTCCGAGGGGTGCAACTACCTGCTCGCCGTCGACGTGGACATGAACACCGTCGGCGGCTACGCCATGTCGTCCTGGGAGCGGGGCTACGGCGACTTCGTGATGAAGCCGGACCTCGCGACGTTGCGCAGGGTGCCGTGGCACGAGGGGACCGTGATGCTGATGGCGGACCTCGCCTGGGAGGGCGGCGGCGACGTGACCGCCTCTCCCCGGCAGATCCTGCGCAGGCAGCTCGCCCGCCTCGCCGAGCGCGGGCTGGCCGCGTACGTGGGCACCGAGCTGGAGTTCATCGTCTACGAGGACGGCTACGAGGACGCCTGGAAGCGCGCCTACCGGGACATGACGCCCGCCAACCTCTACAACGTGGACTATTCGCTGCTCGGCACCGCCCGCATCGAGCCGCTGCTGAGGCAGATCAGGCGGAGCATGGAAGGCGCCGGCCTGTACGTCGAGTCCGCCAAGGGCGAATGCAACCTGGGCCAGCACGAGATCGCCTTCCGCTACGACGAGGCGCTCAGGACCTGCGACCACCACGTCATCTACAAGAACGGCGCCAAGGAGATCGCCGCCCAGGAGGGCAAGTCGATCACCTTCATGGCCAAGCCCAACCAGCGCGAGGGCAACTCCTGCCACATCCACATCTCGCTGCGCGGCGTCGACGGTGATCCGGTGATGGCGGGCGAGGGGCCGTACGGGCTCTCCCCGCTCGGCGCCCACTTCATCGCCGGGCAGCTCGCCTGCCTGCGCGAGCTCACCCTCCTGTACGCGCCCAACATCAACTCCTACAAGCGCTACGTCCCCGGCAGCTTCGCGCCCACGGCCGTCAAGTGGGGCGTGGACAACCGCACCTGCTCGCTGCGGCTGGTCGGCCACGGCCTGTCGCTGCGCGTGGAGAACCGGGTGCCGGGCGGCGACGTCAACCCGTACCTCGCGGTGTCCGCGCTGATCGCGGCCGGGCTGCACGGCATCGACCAGGAGCTGCCGCTGGAGGGCGCCTTCGAGGGCAACGCCTACGACTCCGGCGCCGAGACCGTGCCCCACACGCTGCGGGACGCGCTGGCGCTGTTCGAGGGGTCGAAGCTGGCCCGCGAGACGTTCGGCGAGGACGTGGTCGAGCACTACGCGAACAACGCGCGGGTGGAGCTGGCCGCGTTCGACGCGGCGGTGACGGATTGGGAGCTGTTCCGTGGTTTCGAGCGGATGTGAAAGAAGCGCATGAAGATCGTTAATCCGGCGACGGAGGACGTCCTCGCCGACGTCGAGCTGGCCGACGCCGCCGAGGTGGACCGGGCCGTGGAGCGTGCCAGGGCCGCGTACGAGACCTGGCGCCAGGTCTCGCCAGGGGATCGGGCGCGGCTGCTGCGCAGGTTCGCCGACCTGGTGGACGAGCACGGCGACGAGCTGGCGCGGCTGGAGCTGGCCAACGCCGGGCACCCGATCGGGAACGCCCGGTGGGAGGCCGGGAACGTACGCGACGTGCTGCACTTCTACGCCGGCGCCCCCGAGCGCGACCACGGCAGGCAGATCCCGGTGGCGGGCGGCGTGGACATCACGTTCCAGGAGCCGCTGGGCGTCGTCGGCGTCATCGTGCCGTGGAACTTCCCGATGGTGATCATGACCTGGGGCGTCGCCCCGGCGCTCGCGGCCGGCAACACGGTGATCGTCAAGCCGGCCGAATGGACCCCGCTGACCGCGCTGAGGCTGGCTGAGCTGGCCCTCGCCGCGGGCCTCCCCGAGGGGGTGCTCCAGGTGCTGCCTGGGGCAGGGGAGGTCGCGGGGGCCCGGCTCGTCGAGCATCCCGGTGTGGCGAAGATCGTGTTCACCGGCTCGACCGAGGTGGGCAAGGAGATCGCCGCCAAGGCGGCGCGGCAGGTCAAGCGGGTCACGCTGGAGCTGGGCGGCAAGTCCGCGAACATCGTCTTCGCCGACGCGGACCTCGACAAGGCCGCGAGGACGGCGCCGTACGCGGTCTTCGACAACTCGGGACAAGACTGCTGCGCCCGCTCCCGCCTCCTCGTCCAGGCCGAGGTGTACGACGAGTTCATGGAGCGCCTGGCGGCGGCCGTACGGGGCGTCAAGGTCGGCGACCCGCTCGACGAGGGCACCGAGATGGGCCCGCTGATCAGCGCCGAGCACCTCGACCGGGTGCGCGGCTTCGTCCAGGGCACCCCCTACCTGCAGGGGTCCTGCCCCGAGGGCAGGGGCTACTGGTTCCCGCCGACCGTGCTGACTCCTGAGCTCACCGACCCCGCCTTCACCGAGGAGATCTTCGGGCCGGTCGTGTCCGTGGTGCGCTTCGAGGACGAGGCGGAGGCCGTCCGCATCGCGAACGACACCCCGTACGGCCTGAGCGGCTCCATCTGGACCCGCGACGTCGGGCGGGCGCTCCGCGTGGCCAGGGCCGTCGAGTCGGGCGCCCTCTCGGTGAACTCGCACTCGTCGGTCCGCTACTGGACCCCCTTCGGCGGCTTCAAGCAGTCCGGTCTCGGCAGGGAGCTCGGCCCTGACGCCCTGGCGGCGTTCACCGAGACCAAGAACGTCTTCATCTCCTGGGAGTGACACAAAGTGCAGCGTTTGCAGGATCGGGTGGCCGTCATCACCGGCGCGGGCAGCGGCATCGGGCTGGCCACGGCCCGCAGGTTCGCCGAGGAGGGCGCGAAGGTCGTCTGCGTGGACGTCGACGAGGAGGCGGGCGTCAAGGCCGCGAACGAGGTCGGCGGCCTCTTCGTCAAGGCCGACGTCACCGACGAGGACGACGTCGCCAGGATGTTCCAGACCGCCTTCGACACCTACGGCAGCGTCGACATCGCGTTCAACAACGCCGGCATCTCGCCGCCCGAGGACGACTCGATCCTGGAGACCGGCATCGACGCCTGGCGCCGGGTCCAGGAGGTGAACCTGACCAGCGTCTACCTCTGCTGCAAGCACGCCATCCCGTACATGCGGCGCCAGGGCAAGGGCTCGATCATCAACACCGCGTCGTTCGTGGCCGTCATGGGGTCGGCGACCTCGCAGATCTCCTACACGGCGTCCAAGGGCGGCGTGCTGGCGATGTCGCGCGAGCTGGGCGTGCAGTTCGCCCGGGAGGGCATCAGGGTGAACGCGCTGTGCCCGGGGCCGGTGAACACGCCGCTGCTGCAGGAGCTGTTCGCCAAGGACCCCGAGCGGGCGCAGCGGCGGCTGGTGCACATCCCCGTGGGGCGCTTCGCCGAGGCCTCGGAGATCGCGGCGGCGGTGGCGTTCCTGGCCAGCGACGACGCGTCGTTCATCACGGGTAGCGAGTTCCTGGTGGACGGGGGCATCTCCGGCGCCTACGTCACGCCGCTGTAGCTCTGTTCTGGTTCTCGGGGGTCATATCGTGCAGCGTCCCGTCATCGGCATCACGTCGTACGTGGAGCCGGCGAAGTTCACGGTCTGGGACATGACCGTGGCGCTCCTGCCGTACATGTACGTGGAGCAGGTCGTCCGTGCCGGCGGGCAGCCGGTCGTGCTGCCGCCGGCCGGCGAGCCCGCGCAGGTCGTGGGCCGGCTGGACGGCCTGATCCTGGCCGGTGGCGGGGACGTCGACCCGGCCAGGTACGGGCAGGAGCCGGGGGACCAAACCGGCTATATCCGCAAATTTCGCGATGAGGCCGAGTTCGGGGTGATCGCGGCGGTCCTCGACGCCGGCCTGCCGTACCTCGGCATCTGCCGCGGCCTCCAGGTGCTCAACGTCGCCCTCGGAGGCAGCCTCCACCAGCACCTCCCCGACGTCGTGGGGCACACCGGCCACTCCCCCGCGCCCGGCCGGTTCGGCCCCATGCCCGTCACGCCGGTCCCCGGCAGCCGCCTGGCCAAGGCGCTGGGCACGGAGCCCGTGACCGTCCCCCACTACCACCACCAGGCCATCGACCGGCTCGCGCCCGGCCTCACGGTCACCGCCACCGCCGGCGACGGCACGATCGAGGCGGTCGAGCTCGACTCGGCCCCGTTCGCGGTGGCCGTGCAGTGGCACCCCGAGGCGGCCGAGGACGGCGCCCTCTTCGAGGCACTCGTCGCGGCCTGCTGATCAGCCGGAGCGCCTCACGCCACCGGTTGGAGCACGCTGTCCAGCGCCACGGCCCCGGCGCCGTGCCTGGCCTCGATGCCGCGGCGCTGCTCGTCGGTGGCCGCCCAGACCAGCACGTCCACCTGGTTGCGCAGCACGTTGGACGACGCCGAGACGAGACCGCCGCCCAGCTCGGCCTCGACCTCCCGCTGGATCTCCCGCAACTCGGTCTCGCTGCGCTCCGCGCCGCTGACGCACAGCGCGCCGCCCCACACCTCGCGGATCCAGGCCTCGCGGCCGGACAGGTCGCCGGTGAACTTCAGGTTGAGCACCAGCCGCAGCGGGTCGTTGGCCTCGGGCGACTCCGCGGGCTTGCCCTCCATGTAGCTCTGGTCGACCCAGGCGCCCGCGAACTCCTCGGCCGCGCCGGCCCGCGACATCGCCAGTTCCATCGCCTGCTGCGTGGCCTTGGCGGGATCGACGGGCCGCCAGCCGCCCTGCGGCGCCGGGCACGGGCTGGCGAAGTCCACCTGACGAGCGGGGGCCGCCGCGGACGCGCCGGGCGGCTCGGTGAGCGTCAGCCGGGCTCCGTCCCAGGTGCCCACGACGCGGTACTCGCCCCACTTCACGCCGCCATGCGACTCGTGATCCACCTTGTTCCAGTCCCAGCCGACGACGTCCGGACCGCCGCACTGCGGTGGCAGCGACTCCATGACCATCATGCACAGCTGCGGCCCGTGACCGCCGCCTTCGAGCACCGTCAGGCTGGCCTCGTACCGGGGTGGGGCCGCCGCCTCCGACGCGCCGCAGCCCGCCAGGGCCAGGGTGGTCAGCAGGCCGAGAGCCGCCATTCGCCGATTCATACCTCTTCGACGTCGGCGACCCCCGGAGTGGTTCATGAGTCCTCAGAACGCGACAACAACCCCATCGCGGCACTAGGCTGACGGACATCACCGGCGAAACCGTGCGGGAGAGCGCCCTGACAGCCGGTCAGGGTCCCTGAAGGAGCAAGCCCTCCCCGCAAACCTCTCAAGGCAAAGGACCGCACGGCCTTTGGTGACCTCTGGAAAGCAGGCCCACGAGGCCTCGCCGAAGGTGAAAGTCCGGCAAAACTCGGGCGAAGCTCTCAGGCATCGATGACAGAGGGGGAGGATGCTGGCATCCAATCCTGTCCAGAGGTGCGACAAATGTCCCGACCTACACCGCTACGAGACGTTCACGAGAGCCTCGGCGCCACGCTCACCGACTTCGCCGGGTGGCTCATGCCCCTCCGGTACGGGAGCGAGTCCGCGGAGCACAACGCCGTCCGCCGGGCGGCCGGGCTGTTCGACCTCTCCCACATGGGCGAAATCTTCCTGACCGGGCCACAGGCCGGGCAGGCGCTCGACTACGCGCTGGTCGGCCACCTGTCGGCGCTGGCGACCGGGCGGGCCAGATACACCATGATCGTCAACCAGCAGGGTGGCGTGCTCGACGACCTCATCGTCTACCGGCTGGACGACGACGAGTTCATGGTCGTGGCAAACGCGTCAAACTACGAAAAAGTCGCAAAAGAGCTGACAGAGCGGTCGAGGGCGTACGACGTGCTGGTCGAGGACCGGTCGGACCAGTACGCGCTGATCGCCGTACAGGGGCCCCGGGCCCAGGAGATCCTCACCACGCTCACCGACGCCGACCTCGACGGGCTCAAGTACTACGCGGGCCTGCCCGAGCTGGTCGACGGGCGGCAGGCGCTGATCGCCCGCACCGGCTACACCGGCGAGGACGGGTTCGAGCTGTTCGTCGCCAACCAGGACGCCGTCCCGCTCTGGCACGCGCTCATGGCGGCGGGCGAGCCGCACGGCCTCAAGCCAGCCGGCCTGTCCAGCCGCGACACCCTCAGGCTCGAGGCCGGCATGCCGCTCTACGGCAACGAACTGAGCGCCGAACTGACCCCGTTCGACGCGGGGCTGGGCAGAGTGGTGAAATTCGACAAGCCCGGCGACTTCGTCGGCAGGTCGGCGCTGGAGGCGGTCAAGGACGACGCGCCGCGGCGCCGGCTCGTCGGCCTGGTCACGCAGGGACGCCGGGTGCCGCGTCACGGCTACCCGGTCACCAAAGACGGCGCCGTCGTCGGCGAGGTCACCAGCGGTGCGCCCTCCCAGACCCTGGGCAAGCCCATCGCGATGGCCTACGTGGACACCGGCGTCGAGTCAGGCCTGGCCGTGGACATCCGGGGCAGCCATGAACCTATGGACTTGGTAGAGCTGCCCTTCTACAGGAGGAACAAGTGAGCAACATCCCTGACGACCTGAGCTACACCAAGGAGCACGAGTGGGTGGCCGGCCTCGACGACGGCCTCACCGTGACCATCGGCGTCACGGCCTTCGCCGCCGAGTCCCTTGGTGACGTCGTCTTCGTGCAGCTCCCCGACGTCGGGGCGAACGTCGAGCCGGGCGAATCCGTCGGCGAGGTGGAGTCGACCAAGTCGGTGAACGAGATCTACACCCCCGTCGGCGGCGAGATCGTCGAGGTGAACCAGGCCGTGGTCGACGACCCGAGCCTGGTCAACAGTGACCCGTATGGAGAGGGCTGGATGTTCCGGGTGCGCGTCGAGGGCGACGCCCGGGACGTGCTCTCCGCCGAGGAGTACACAGCGTTCACCTCAGGCGATTCCTGACCTGTTCGCCGGGGCCCTGCGTGGGGCCCCGGCCCCAGCCTGAAAGGCGCCATCAATGGCGATCAGCGTCTTCGACCTCTTCAAAATCGGCATCGGCCCGTCGAGCTCCCACACGGGAGGCCCGATGGCGGCCGCGCACAAGTTCGCCCGCGGGCTGCACGACGACGGCCTGCTCTCCCAGGTCGCGCGGGTCGAGGCCATCCTGTACGGCTCGCTCGGCCTGACCGGCAAGGGCCACGGCAGCGACAAAGCGGTCCTGCTCGGCCTGTCCGGCGAGAAGCCCGAGCTGGTCGACGTCGACTCCATCGACGGCCGCCTGGCCGAGATGCGCGAGTCGGGCACGGTCAAGCTGTACGGGACGCACGAGATCCCGTTCGTCGTGGGCGAGCACCTCGTCTTCGAGCGCAAGATCTCGCTGCCCGAGCACCCGAACGGCATGCGCTTCACCGCGTACGACGCCGGCGGCGAGAAGTTGCGGGAGAAGGTCTACTTCTCGGTCGGCGGCGGCTTCGTCGTGGACGAGAACGCCACCGGCGCCGATCGCATCAAGCCGGACGACACGATCCTGCCCTTCCCCTTCACCACGGGCGAGGAGTTGCTCAAGCACTGCTCGAACACGGGTCTGTCGATCTCCGCGCTGATGCTGGAGAACGAGAAGGCGTTCGGCCGCACCGAGGAGGAGATCCGCTCAGGCCTGCTGCGGCTGTGGACGGTCATGTCGGAGTGCGTGCGCCGGGGCATCGCCAAGGAGGGCGTCCTGCCCGGCGGCCTCAAGGTCAAGCGCCGCGCCAACCAGCTCCACCGCCGCCTGCAGTCGGAGTCGCCCGAGAAGGACCCGTTGCAGGCCATGGACTGGGTGGCGCTGTTCGCGCTGGCGGTCAACGAGGAGAACGCCGCCGGGGGCCGCATCGTCACCGCCCCCACCAACGGCGCCGCGGGCATCATCCCGGCCGTCCTGACCTACTACACCCGCTTCGTCCCGCACGCGGACGAGGAGGGCGTGGTCCGCTTCCTGTTGACGGCGGGCGCGATCGGCGTGCTGTTCAAGGAGAACGCCTCGATCTCGGGCGCCGAGGTGGGCTGCCAGGGCGAGGTCGGCTCCGCCTGCTCGATGGCCTCGGCCGGGCTCACGGAGGCCCTCGGGGGCACCCCCGAGCAGGTCGAGAACGCGGCCGAGATCGGCATCGAGCACAACCTGGGGCTGACCTGCGACCCGATCGGCGGCCTGGTCCAGATCCCGTGCATCGAGCGGAACGCGGTCGCCTCCAACAAGGCCATCACGGCCGCCCGGATCGCCCTGCGCGGCGACGGCCGCCACTTCGTGCCGCTGGATCGTGCCATCAAGACGATGCGGGACACCGGGCGGGACATGCTCGACAAGTACAAGGAGACCTCACGCGGCGGCCTGGCCGTCAACGTGATCGAGTGCTGACCTGGGGCCGGGTCAGCGGCGGACGTGCAGGCGGACGACGGTGCTCGCGTCGTCGTCGCTGATCTCGCGCCGGATCCTGCCGACGATGTCGTGGTCCAGTTTGCTCACCACCGCGCCCACGTCCGCGGTGGACGGGCACGTCAGGGTGACGTGCAGGCCGTTCTCGGCGACCCGCACCGCCGAGCGGCCCAGCCCTTCCACACCCTTCAGCCCGACGAAGAGCATCGCGGTGCCCGTGCCGTTGTGGGCGCCGCGGCGGCCCCAGCCGAGGCTGAGCAGGAGCCAGCGCAGCGAGACCAGCGTCAGGAGCAGGAAGCTCAGCGCCAGCACCCACAGGGGCCAGGGCTCGTCGGCGAGCACCCGGCGGGTCGGGGCCGGGAGGATCCTGGTGGCGGCGGGCAGGTCGAAGAAGCGGCCGTGACCGCGGAGCCAGGCGTACGCGCCCAGGCCCAGCAGCGTGCCGCCCACGATGGCCAGCCCGACACGGTTGCCCGCGTACTGCCGTATCGAGGCCCCCTTGGCCCGGGAGGGCGCCCGCTGCGCCTCGGTGCGTTCGGGCATCAGGCTCCCTTTCTGCGCAGCCGGACCACGACCTCGCCCGTGCCCAGCGTGCCCACGCCGGCCAGGCGGTCCCCCACCGCCACGCCGACCTGCCTGAGCATCGTGCCGGAGCTCTCCGTCCCCGTCCTGACCGTGACCTCGATGGTCCTCCTGCGCAGCCGTACCCGGGCCCGGTCCACCCCCGACACCTTCTGGGCGGCCGCGCGGAGCGTGCGGCGCAGGCCCGAGCGGGTGATGCCGATGACGATCCGCGGGTCGGACGTCTCCACCGGCACCAGCCTCGACTGGCCGGGCACGATCGCCAGCAGCAGCATCGCCGTGCCCGCGCCGACCGCGGCCACGGCGGCGGTGGACGTCTCGGGCCAGGTGGTCTTGCCCGCGAGCTCGACCAGATCGTTGACCGGGACCCAGCCGAGCGGGTGGCCGAGCAGCCCCGACACGATCTCGGCCGCCGTCGCCCCCAGCCCGGTGGCCAGCGTGAGCGCGACGAGGGCTCCAGGGAGGGTACGCGCCGGCCTGAGCGCCCTGCTCGCCCGGCGCAGCCCGGTGTGCCGCGCGGGGACGGCGGCACCGGGGACTATCTGCTGAAGCGTGGTCATCACAACGACACACGTACACGGATCCCGCATGGCCGGAACCGCGCCCCCGCCGCCGTTTGCCCGAACATTACGGGGGCGGGCAACAAGGTGAACAACACTCATATTCATTTGCCGGATATGCCGTTACGCTGCACATATGGACGACCGCCAGCGCTACGACCGCGCCACAGCGGTCCTGGAGCCGCCGTTCGCCATCCTGGACCTGGCGGCCATGCGGGCCAACGCGGCAGACCTCGTACGGCGGGCGGCGGGCAAGCCGATCCGGGTGGCCAGCAAGTCGGTCCGCTGCCGTTCCGTGCTCGAACGCATCCTGGCCATGGACGGCTTCCAGGGCATCATGGCCTTCACGCTCCCCGAGGCGCTGTGGCTGGCCTCCCACGGGTTCACCGACATCCTGGTGGCGTACCCGACGGCCGACCGGCACGCGCTGGCCGAGCTGGCCGGGGACGAGAACGCGGCCGGCCACATCACCGTGATGATCGACTCGACCGCCCACCTGGACTTCGCCGAGGCGGCCGTGGCCGAGGTCAGCCCCCGGGCCGAGATCCGGACATGTATTGACATCGACGCCGGATATATCGCCTTTGGCGGGAAATTTCGGGCGGGGGTGCTCCGCTCGCCGATCCGCGAGCCTGAAGAGGCCGCCGAGCTGGCCGCCGCCATCGCCAAGCGCCCCGGGTTCCGGGTGGCCGGGCTGATGGCGTACGAGGCTCAGATCGCCGGGGTCGGCGACGCCCCGCCCGCGAACGCCGCCTACACCCGCGCCGTCCGCATCATGCAGGCCCGCTCCGCCAGGGACCTCATCGTCAGGCGCGGCCGCATCGTGAACGCCGTCCGCCAGGTCACCGACCTGGAGTTCGTCAACGGCGGCGGCACCGGGTCCGTCGAGCGCACCGTACGCGAGAAGGCCGTCACCGAGGTGGCGGCCGGATCCGGCTTCTTCCACCCGAGGCTGTTCGACTTCTACCGCCGCTTCACCGGGCACCCGGCCGCGCTCTTCGCCCTGCCGGTGGTGCGCCGCCCGAGCGTGGAGACCGTGACCGTGCTCGGCGGCGGCTATCTGGCCTCGGGCACGCCGGGCCCGAGCCGCCTGCCCCAGCCGTACCTGCCGGCCGGGCTGCACTACGCCCGGGACGAAGGCGCGGGCGAGGTGCAGACCCCGCTGCTCGGCCAGGCGGCCCAGGACCTGCGGATCGGGGACCGGGTGTGGTTCAGGCACGCCAAGGCGGGCGAGATGTGCGAGCGCTTCGACGCGCTCCACCTCATCGACGGCGACACGCTCGTGGAGTCGGTGCCCACGTACCGGGGCGAGGGCCGGACCTTCCTCTGAGCGCCCGGCCCGGCCGGGCGTCCCAGCCGACCGAGTGCCCGACCGGCCCGCCGCGGGTCAGCCGCGCTTGCGGCAGGTCAGCGGCGCTTGCGGCGGCGCCAGAGCACGATGGCCGCGCCCACGACCAGCACCGCGCCGATCCCGATGAGGACCGGCGCCAGGTCGGGCCGCTCCTCCTCCCACAGCTGGTCGGGATGCTCGCCGGCTTCGACCGGCCGCGGCGCCACCCCCAGCGCGTCGCCCACGGACGACACGAAGTGCGTGGCCCTGCTCTTGACGTCGGCCACCGTGCGCTCGGCGACCCGCTTGGGGCTCACCCGGTCGGCAATGGCGTCGACCGTCTGCGCCAACTCCGCGCGCGTCTGCGCGATCCGCCGCTCCAACTCGTCCGGATCGGTGTCAGCCATGGCTCTCCTCTCGGCCTCACGCGTGGCCGCGCCCGCTCCGCGTGCCGTGCGAGCTCCATCGTTCTTGGTGGTGATCAGTCTGTCAGGTCGGCACGCCGTACGGCACGGCGGCCAGGCCGGTAGGTTGGCGGGAAGGAACTCAGGAGGGCCCATTGACCGAAACCAAGCTCGCGCCCGGCGACGCCGCGCCCGAGTTCACGCTACCCGCCGCCGACGGTGAGACCGTCTCCCTTGACGCCTACCGCGGCAAGCGGGTGATCCTCTATTTCTACCCTGCCGCGATGACACCCGGCTGCACCAAGCAGGCCTGCGACTTCCGCGACAACCTCGGCCAGTTGACGGCCGAGGGTTTCGTCGTACTTGGCGTGTCTAAGGACAAACCGGAAAAACTCGTCAAATTCGCCGAACGCGACGCCCTGAACTTCCCCTTGCTGTCCGACCCCGACCTGACCGTGCATCAGGCCTACGGCGCGTACGGCACGAAGAAGCTGTACGGCAAGGAGGTCGTGGGGGTCATCCGCTCGACGTTCGTCATCGACGCCGACGGAAAGGTGGAGCAGGCGCTCTACAACGTGAAGGCCACGGGCCACGTGGCCGGGCTCAAGAAGAAGCTGGGCCTGAGCTGACCACCCGGCGGGCCCTCCCGGAGGGCCCGCGCCCGTCGTCACATACGCTCCTCTTCCTCAATGAGAGCGCTAAACTGTGTCAGGCCCGCATTCGCGGGGGCTGCGCGGGCGTGGCGAAATGGCATACGCGGCAGGTTTAGGTCCTGTTGGTGGAGACACCGTGGGGGTTCGAGTCCCCCCGCCCGCACACCTGTGCCATTTCCCCCGGCGAAACAAGCGAATTGTGCACGGGTCATTTTCCGGGCTCGGCGAAAAGGGCCCACCGCGCTTTCGGAAAAGCTAGCCGCTGCTGGTGGGAAGCGGGACCGGCGCAGACGGCGCCGGGGCCACGTCGCCCGATCGGGGCTCCGGCAGCACATAACCGCACTGGACGCCGTCAGGCCCTTGCTCACAGGCGGGGCCGAGGCGCTCGGGCAACTGGAAGCGTTTGGGCGCCCAGCCCGGCTCCTCCCAGTACACCCCGCGGTGCATCTCGTCCCGATGCGAGAAATCGCCGACCACCGCCACGGCGGTGCCACCCAGCACGGCGCCGAGCACGAGGCCGATGAGACCGGCGCCGAGGACCTGGGCCTGCTTCTGCCGGAAGAACTCCCGGTAGGAGCCAGGACGAGGAGGCGGCGCCAGGGGCACGGTAAATCCGGGGCCCGGAGGGGCCTCGCCGTACTTCAGCCGGCTCCGCGCCCCGGACTCGTGAAGATCGTCATCAGGGGTCGGGTCGCGCGGTGCTTCCTCTTCACCGCGCGACCCGGCGTCGCGATCATGATCCGCCATCACGATCTCCCTTTACTCGCCCACTAGAGGGGCGCTCCCAACAACAAGAGTGCCCAAGTCACCGTAAGACCGGCGTAAGACCCAGGTCTGCCCCCTTCCACGTAAGACCTGGGTCGTAGGCACACTTCCACCTCCAGGCGGAACTATGGTCAGACGGAGGTACATATCGTGAGGGTGTGTTCGGCAAGGTACGGGCGTGGTCGAGACGCCACGAGAAGCCGGCGAGCCTCCTCCGGGTCGCGCCGCTGGCCACGCTGTGCGTGATCCTGGCGTTCCCGTACGCGGCCATGCCCTCGACCGTGGACGCCGGCCCCCACCTCGGCGTGGCCGGATACCTGGCGCTGTCGGCGGTGCTGCTGCTGCCGCTGCTCTGGCGCGACCGCCCGGTCGCCGCGTTCGCCACGATCGCGCTGATCAGCTTCGGGCAGTGGCTGGCCGGCGTCAGCCCGCTGGCCGCCAACCTCGCCGTGCTGATCGCGCTCTGGGCGGTGGCGTACGGTTGCACGTTCCGCTGGGCGCTGGCCGCGGGCCTGGTGGCGGAGCTGGGCGTGTTCATGGCGCTGGCCAGATGGAACACGCCCACGTTGGGGGTGTTCTTCAGCGGCTCGATCTTCGTGGTGACGATCTGGCTGGCCGGTCTGTACGCCAACACGCGCAGGCGCTACCTGGAAGGGCTGGAGGAGCGCGCGGAACGGGCCGAACGCGAGCGCGACCAGCAGGCCAGGATGGCCGCCGCGGCCGAGCGCGCCAGGATCGCCAGGGAGCTGCACGACGTCGTGGCGCACAACGTCAGCGTGATGGTGGTCCAGGCCGACGGCGCGGGCTACGCCCTCGACACCGACCCCGAGCAGGCCCGCGAGGCCGTCAGGGCCATCTCCAAGACCGGGCGCGCCGCGCTGGCCGAGATGCGCAGGCTGGTCGGCGTCCTGCGCGAGGACGAGCGGGCGAGCACCGACTACACCCCGCAGCCTGGGCTCGGCCAGCTGGAGGACCTGGTGCGCGGCTCGGCCGTGCCCACGCGGCTCCAGGTCGGCGGCGCGCCCGTCGAGCTGCCCGAGGGCCAGCAGCTCGCCGTCTACCGCATCATCCAGGAGGCTCTCACGAACGCGCTCAAGCACGGCGGACCGGGCGTCCAGGCGCTCGTGGAGATCGACTACAACGGCCCCGAGCTCGTCGTACGCGTGACCGACGACGGCAGGGGCGCGGCGGCGCCCAGGAGCACCGACGGCCACGGCCTGATCGGCATGCGCGAGCGGGTCGGCATGTACGGCGGCGCGGTGTCGGCGGAGCCCAGGCAGGGCGGCGGGTTCGAAGTGCTGGCGAGATTGCCCATGGTCAAGGCGGCGTAGCGGAGGTGGCCGGATGATTCGCGTGATGCTGGTCGACGATCAGGAGTTGCTGCGCGCCGGGTTCAGGATGGTGCTCGCGGCCCAGCCGGACATCGAGGTGGTGGCCGAGGCCGGCGACGGGGCCGCGGCGCTGGAGCTGCTCGAGACCACCGAGGTCGACGTCGTGCTCATGGACGTGCGCATGCCGGTCATGGACGGCGTCGAGGCCACCGGCCGCATCCAGGGCCCGAAGGTGCTGATCCTGACCACGTTCGACCTCGACGAGTACGCGTTCGCCGCGGTCAAGGCGGGCGCCGCCGGGTTCCTGCTGAAGGACGTGCCGCCGGACGACCTGGTCGAGGCGATCAAGATCGTGCACGCGGGCGACTCGGTGGTGTCGCCGAGCACCTTGCGGCGGATGCTGGACCGGTTCGCCGCGCAGCTCCCGACGGACGAGCCGGTGGCGACGGCCGAGCTGACGCCGCGCGAACGCGAGGTGCTGCTCATGGTGGCCCGCGGCCTGTCCAACATGGAGATCGCCGGCCGCCTGCAGGTGGCGGAGGCGACGGTGAAGACGCACCTGGGGCGGGTGCTGGCCAAGCTGGGGCTGCGGGACCGGGCCCAGGTCGTCGTGTACGCGTACGAGGCCGGGCTGATCGTGCCGTCGCATCGACCGGAAGCCATCGGCCGAAAGTCTGACCGGAGTCATCTGTAGTCCTACACGAAGTCCATCCACAGGTCCCATAGATCCTGAACTTTCCGCTCCTAGCGTGGTTCGCGTTGAAAAACCGCGACAAGGAGTGAACGTGACGCTCACCGATACCCGGCGCCAGGCCCCGCCCGCGGTGGTGGCCAGAGATCTGACCAAGGTGTACGGCGAGGGCGACGCCCGGGTGCACGCCCTCCACGCGGTGAACGTGTCCTTCGCCACCGGGGCCTTCACCGCCATCATGGGCCCGTCGGGCTCCGGCAAGTCCACGCTGATGCACTGCCTGGCCGGGCTCGACGCCGCCACCTCGGGCACCGTGCACATCGGCGACGTGGAGCTGACCGGGCTGGACGACCGGCAGCTCACGCTGCTGCGCCGCGACCGGATCGGGTTCGTCTTCCAGGCCTTCAACCTGCTGCCCACGCTCACCGCCGAGCAGAACATCCGCCTGCCGCTGGACATCGCCGCCCGCCAGGCGGACCAGGCGCTGTTCGACCGGGTGATCGCGACCGTCGGGCTGAAGGACCGGCTCTCCCACCGGCCGAACCAGCTCTCCGGCGGCCAGCAGCAGCGCGTCGCCGTGGCCAGGGCACTGATCAGCAAGCCCCAGGTGATCTTCGCCGACGAGCCCACGGGGAACCTGGACTCCCGCAGCGGCGCCGAGGTCCTGTCCTTCCTGCGCACCTCCGTACGCGAACTGGGCCAGACCATCGTCATGGTCACGCACGACCCGGTGGCCGCCTCGTACGCCGACCGCGTGGTGTTCCTGCGCGACGGCGAGCTGGTCAGCGAGCTCGCCGCGCCCACGCCGCAGTCCGTGCTGGACACGCTCGTGCAGTTGGAAAGGGCGTGACGACGTGCTGAAGACGGCACTGGCCGGGCTGCGCGCGCACAAGCTCAGGCTGCTGCTCACCTCGCTGGCGATCACGCTGGGGGTGGGGTTCATCGCGGGCACGTTCGTGCTGAACGACACCGTGCAGGCCGGGTTCGCGCAGCGCGTCACGGCCGACGCGGGCAAGGTGGACGTGGCCGTGCTGCCCAAGGGCCCCGATGCGGTGCTGCCGGAGCGGGTCCTGGAGCAGGTGCGCGCCCTGGACGGCGTAACCGAGGCCCAGGGCCTGATCCGCGCCGCCGCCCCCGTGCTCGGCAAGGACGGCAAGGCCGTCGGGAACGCCCCCACCACGGCCCTGTCCGTCGTCCGGGGACCGCTCGACCGCACCGACATCGTCTCGGGCACCGGCCCTGGCACCGACGACCAGGCCGCCGTGCTGGACAAGAACACCGCCAAGGCCCAGGGCTTCACGCTCGGCGACACGATCACCGTGCTCGACGGCAAGGGGCGCAAGCACCAGTTCAAGCTCGTCGGACTGCTCGACCCCGGCGTGGACCAGGAGCTCTCCTACACCGGCGCGGTCGGCTTCACCGCCGCCACCGCGCAGCGGATGACCGGCGCGAAGGGCTACCGCGAGATCGACGTCGCGGGCACGGCTCCCGGGCTGGAACAGGCCGTCGCGGCGGCCGTCGGCGGCGCGTACGTGGTCAAGACCGGCGGCGAGCTGGCCGACGACCTGGCCAGGGCGGCCGGCGTGGAGACCCGCATGTTCACCCTGGGCCTGCTGATGTTCGGCATCGTGGCGATGATGGTGGCCGCGCTGGTCATCTACAACACCTTCAACATCCTCGTCGCGCAGCGCACCAGGGAGATGGCGCTGCTGCGGTGCATCGGGGCCACACGCGGGCAGGTGTTCGGCTCGATCGTGCTGGAGTCCGCGGTGGTGGGGCTGATCGCCTCCGCGCTCGGCCTGGTCATCGGATACGGCCTGGCCTCGCTCACGCTGACGGTCCTGGCCTCGTTCGACGCCCCGCTGCCCACGGACGCGGCCGTCGCCCTCAGCCCCGCCACGATCGGGATCGGCCTGGCCGTCGGCCTGGCGGTCACGCTGGGCGCGGCGCTGCTGCCCGCCAGGTCGGCCACCCGGGTCGCGCCGATCGCGGCGCTGCGCAGCCAGGTCGAGGAGCAGACGTTCCACGCGGGCCGCGTACGCGGCATCTTCGCCGCGCTCTTCCTGGTGGCGGGCCTCGGCACGACGGCCGTCGGCGTCTTCGCGCTCACGCCCGGCCAGGAGGTCTCGCTCTTCGCCGTCATGGCCGGGGGCGCGCTGACGTTCCTGGCCATGCTGATCCTGGGCCCGGTGCTGATCAAGCCGCTGAGCACCCTGGTCGGCTGGCTCCCCGGCCGGCTGTTCGGGGTGCCGGGGCGGCTCGCGGTGGACAACTCGGGACGCAACCCCAAGCGGGCCGCGACCACCACGATCGCGCTGACCATCGGCGTGACGCTCATGACGCTGATCTCGGTGCTCACCGCGTCCACCAGGCTGACGCTGACGGCCAAGCTGGACGACCAGTTCCCCGTCGACTACATGCTGGCCGGCCAGCAGCGCGACCCGGTCATCCCCCGGTCCGTGGCCACGGAGCTGCGCGGCGCGCCGGAGCTGGCCTCCGTGGCGCAGGTACGCACCACCAGGGCCGAGGTCTCGGGCCGGCGGCTCGACGTCGGCACGTTCAGCGGCGCGATCGACCCGTCTGTGACCGCCGGCTCTCTGAAGGGCTTCGGCCCCGGGCAGGCGGCGGTGGCGGCCAACGTAGCCACGGACCGGGGCGTGCGGCTCGGCGACTCGGTCTCGCTGCAGACCGAGGAGGCCGGGGTCGTCTCGCTGAAGGTGGTGGCGCTGCTCGACGGGGCCCAGTCGACGCTGCCGTCGGTCCTCGTCGCGGAGGCGGCGTTCGACACGTACTTCGGCGCCCTGCCCGATTCCCGCGTCCTGATCAACATCAAGGACGGCGTGCCGCCCGAGCGGGCCCGCAAGGTGGTGGACGCCGCCGTCGCGGCCTACCCGACCGTGCAGGTGTCGAGCTCGACGGAGGTACGCGGCCAGTTCGACGAGACGCTGGACATGCTGCTCGTGATCATCACCGGGCTGCTGGGGCTGGCGATCCTGATCTCGCTCCTGGGCATCGCCAACACGCTCTCCCTGTCGGTCCACGAGCGCACCAGGGAGTCGGCGCTGCTGCGCGCCCTGGGCCTGACCCGGCCGCAGCTGCGCCGGATGTTGTCCGTCGAGGCGCTGGTGCTGGGGCTGATCGGGGCGCTGGTGGGGGTGGTGCTCGGCGGCGTCTTCGGCTGGGCCGCGATCATGGCGATGCTGGACGGGGCCGTCTTCGCGGTGCCCACCGGGCAGATCGCGCTGTTCGTACTGCTGTCCGGGGTGGCCGGCGTGCTGGCGGCCGTGCTTCCGGCGCGGCGCGCGGCCCGGGCCTCGATCGTCGGCTCACTGGCCGCCGGCTGACCCTGACAAAAGCGGCCGGGCGTCCCACGGGACGCCCGGCCTGTCTCGACGCGGCGCGCGGCCTCGCGTCCCGCCTGTCTCAATGTGGCGGGCGGCCGGGCTGTCTTAACGTGGCGGGCGGCCGGGCTGCCTCAGCGGGGCGTGCGGCCGGGCCAGAGGTCGGCGACGGCCTCGGGGTCGAGGAGCGGCCGGGCCACCACCTCGCCCGTGGCGCGGTCGATCACGATGCACCCGCCCCCGATCGTCTCCGGCAGCGTGGCCGGGTCGTCGGGTTCGAGGTCGCGCACCCACGCCACATACCCGTCACGGAACCCGTGCACCCCCACCGGCAGCGTCTCGTCGGGCGCCAGCACGCCGTTGAAGTACTCCTCGGCCAGCGCCCGAGCCTGGTCCAGGTTCACCTTGGCCTGCCCTGCCGGTCGAGTATCACGCAGAACACCCCGGTCACCGTCGTGTACGCCGGTTCGACGGACATGTGCCCCCTCTGAGCGTCGATCCAGATCACCTCACCGTCGGAGTTGACCACGTTCCAGGCGTGGGAGCCGCCTCCGGGCCAGCGCACCACGAGAACGGCTCCGGCCCCGTGCCCGGCGTCCCGCAGCCGCCGCGCGATCATCGGATAGGCGTGCCGGCCCTGCCCCGCGTACTGGAAGCGCTGTCCGATCCACCGTTCGATCCTGGACATGCTCCCCTGCTCGCCGGTCAGCAGGGGCCGGCCGATCCGGTCGTACTCCGGGAATCTGGGCGCGGCCGTGGCGGGCTCGCCGTGCCAGGTCGACAGCACGGCCAGCGCGCAGTCGGCGGCGTTGGAGGCCCGGAACGGGTCGTCGGCGGGCCCGCCGCCGTTGATCAGCCGCACCCAGGTGCCACGCGGGTCGGGGAAGCGGTCTCCGGGCCGCAGCGCCTCGGCGAGGTCCCGCTCCACCTGCGGGTCCGGCTGGGCGAGCCCACCCGGCATCCCGTACGGCCTGGAGTCGACGAGCCTGGGCGGCCGCCGCGTCCGCTCGAACCAGTCACCCTCCTCGACATCGAGAAGGTCACCCTGCATATCCGACATGTCGGGCATGCGAGAACCCTCGGACCGGGAATCACGGTTGAGCCTGGAATCCCGGCCGGACCGAGGATCATGCCCAGACCGTGAGTCAGGCTCAGATCGGGGATCGTAGCCAGACCGAGGGTCACGCTCGGATCGAGGATCGTGATCGGACCGAGGGTCACGCTCGGGCCGGGGATCGTGATCGGACCGAGGATCGCGGTCAGATCGGGGATCACGGTCGGACCGAGGATCATGGCCGGACCGAGAGTCACGCTCGGACCAGGGATTGTGATCGGGCCGAGGATCGCGGTCCGGCCGTGGGTCACGGTCGGGCCGCGTGCCGCCGGGCGCGTCGGGCTCTAAGGTGGCCGGGCCGCCCGGGGTGCGCGTGGGGGCGGTGCCGGTCTCGGCGGCGCGCTCGTAGTCGAGCCACCGCATCCCCTCGGCCACCACGGGGTTGTACTGTCCGTCTGGAAGGACCCACCGGACGGCCGGCTTGCGCTCGCGGAACACGTCCTGCCTCCTGTCATGCTCGACGACCGATCGTAGAGGGGTCGCCGTGGCAGGGAGGGGAAGTCGGCAAGATTCTCCGCCAGAACCACCGGCCGTACCTGCGGAAACAGGGACAAGCAGGGCTCAGGACACGCTCACCGTGATGGTGTGCCAGCCGGTCGCGCCGTCGGGCGCGGGCGGGGCCTCCTGCTCGGTCTGGGTACGCCCGGCGGCGTCGGTCGCCCGCACCTGGATCGTGTGCTCCCCCGCCGTGGCATCCCAGTCGATCGACCACTGACGCCAGGTGTCGGGCCCCGGCACCTCGGCCAGCCGCGCCTGCCGCCACGGCCCGCGATCGACCCTGACCTCCACGGCGTCCACCCCGGTGTGCTGCGCCCACGCCACCCCGGCGATCGTGGCACGCCCGGCCTTCAGCGAATCGCCCGACTTGGGCACGTCGATGCGCGACTGCGTCTTGATGGGGCCCTTGGCCGACCAGCCGCGCGGCGTCCAGTACGCCTCGTCCCGGTCGAACCTGGTCACCTTGATGTCCACGACCCACTTGGTGGCCGAGACGTACCCGTACAGACCGGGCACCACCTGGCGCACGGGGAAGCCGTGGGCCAGGGGCAGGGCCTCGCCGTTCATCGCGATCGCGAACAGCGCGTCGCGGCCGTCCATGACCACGTCGACCGGGGTGCCGCAGGTGAAACCGTCGGCCGAGGTCGACAGGAGCATGTCGGCGCCGGACTGGAGCCCGGCCCGGCGCAGCACCTCGGGCATGCGGACGCCGAGCCAGCGGGCGTTGCCGACGTACTCGCCGCCGACCTCGTTGGAGACGCAGGTGAGCGTGACGTCCGCCTCGGTGAGCGGCATGCCGAGCAGCTCCTGGTACGTGAGCTCGACCGGCCGGTCGACCATGCCGTGGATGCGTAGCTTCCAGCTTCTGGGATCCACCTGGGGGACGACCAGCGCCGTGTCGACCCTATAGAAGTCACGATTTCTCGTAATAAATGGAGACAAGCCCCTGATGTGGAGGTCTGCGGCTGCCGGGATGGGTTTGGCGGGCGTCGCGGGCTTGGGCAGCGCGACCCTCACGCGTTCGGCGTCCACGGCGCGCTGCCCGCCGAGCGCCTGCCCGAGCACGGCGCTCCCGATCGCGACCACCGCCCCGCCGGTGGCGCCGGTCAGCAGCCGCCGCCGATCGAACGTCCACAGGTCCGCTCCGGCCAGCATCACCGCAGGCCGCTCCGCACCGTCGTGCCCCGCGCCACCGCCCTCCCCGGAAACACCGGCGGACTCGGTGGCACCGGCGGACTCGGCTGGCTTGATCGCATCGGTGGCGGCGGCGGGCGGGAGTGGTGGAGGGGCGACGGGTTCGCCCGCTGCCCGCCGTACCAGCCAGCTCAGCGTCCAGGCGCCGGCCGCCGCCCCCACCAGGGTCGGCAGCACGTCCAGGGCCCCGGCGTCCGGCCGGGTCAGCACCGCCGCCAGGCCGATCGCCCCGAAGACGGCCAGCCCCGCGAAGCCGTAGCCGAGCCGGCGCACGGCCAGCGTCCCGATGAGGGGCGCGACCCCGCCGAGGACCACGATCAGCACGCCCGCGATGAGGACTGTCTTGTCGTTCTCGCCGAACGTCCTGATCGCGAATTCCTTGACCGGCGCGGGCGTGAGATCGATCGCCGCGTCGCCCACCGCCACCACGGGCGATGACTTGGCCCCGGCGAACGCGGCCGCGAGCTGCGCGACCCCGAGGGCCACGCCCCCGGCCACCAGCCCCATCAGGGCCCTCGCCCACGCGGGCACCATCGGATTACTCTGCACAGTCCGACGTTACGCCGCCCGGCCCCGGGCGGTTCTTACACGGTGGTTACGAGCTGAGGAGCCCCCGCACGAGGGGCGCCAGCGCGCGGAAGGCCCGCCCCCGGTGGCTGATCGCGTCCTTCTCCTCCGGCGACATCTCGGCCGTCGTGAGCTCCTCGCCGTCGGGCACGAAGATCGGGTCGTACCCGAACCCGTTGGACCCCCGGCGGGCGGAGATCAGGTGCCCCTGGAGCGCGCCCTCCACCACCCGGAACTCCCCCGAGGGCAGCGCCAGCGCGGCGGCGCAGGCGAAGTGCGCGGTCAGCTTGTCGGCGGGCACGTCGGAGACCTGCGCCAGCAGCAGGTCGAGGTTGGCCTGGTCGTCGCCGTGCCGCCCCGACCAGCGGGCGGAGAAGACGCCCGGCATGCCGCCCAGCACGTCGACGCAGAGCCCCGAGTCGTCGGCAACCGCGGGCAGCCCCGACTGCTGTGCCACGGCGTGCGCCTTGAGCAGCGCGTTTTCCTCGAACGTGACCCCGGTCTCGGCGACCTCGCCGATCGCGGGGAACTCCTCGAGCCCGACGATGTCGAACCCGGACAGGATCCGGCGCAGCTCCGCGATCTTGCCCGTGTTGCGGGTGGCCAGCAGGATCCTCATGAGCCCAGCGCCTCCTGCTGGATCAGCTTGAGCTCCTCGCAGCCGCCCACGGCCAGGTCGAGGAGCTGGTCGAGCGCCGCGCGGTCGAAGGGGGCGCCCTCGGCGGTGCCCTGCACCTCTACGAAGCTGCCCTCGCCGGTCATCACGACGTTCATGTCGGTCTCGGCGGCCACGTCTTCGGTGTAGCAGAGGTCGAGCATCGGCACCGAGCCGATGACCCCGACGGAGACGGCCGCGACCGAGCCGATCAACGGGTCGCCCGGGCACATCCGGCGCTCGCGCATCCAGGCGATCGCGTCGGCGAGCGCGACGTACGCGCCGGTGATCGCGGCGGTCCTGGTGCCGCCGTCGGCGTCCAGCACATCGCAGTCGAGCAGGATGGAGTTTTCCCCCAACGCCTTGTAATCGACGCAGGCGCGCAGAGAACGGCCGATCAGCCGGGAAATCTCGTGGGTCCGGCCGCCGATTTTGCCGCGGACCGATTCGCGATCGTTGCGGGTATTGGTCGCCCGGGGCAACATGGCGTATTCGGCCGTAACCCACCCCTGGCCGCTGCCCCTGCGCCACCGGGGCACGCTGTCCTGGACCGACGCCGCGCACAGCACCCGCGTGTTGCCGAATTCGACCAGCACCGATCCTTCGGCGTGGGCGAGCCAGCGCCTGGTGATGGTTATGGGACGGAGCTGGTCAGGGTTGCGGCCATCCTGTCGGGACATGCAGATCACCCTATCTCCGCGCCACGACACTCTTGACCAAATGTGTCTGACACATGGATCCTTACGCAATGACAACGGGGGTGTTGCGAAACCCTGACTTCCTCCGGTTCCTCGGTTCGCATGTGGCCAGTGAACTCGGGGCGAATATCTCCCGTGTTGCGCTTCCGCTGGTGGCCGTGCTCACACTGCACGCGGGTCCGGTCGAGGTCGGGGTTCTGTCGGCACTGCAGACGACGGCGTTCCTGCTGATCGGCCTGCCCGCGGGGGTGTGGGTCGACCGGATGCGCAGGCGGCGCGTGATGCAGTTATCCGACCTGGCCAGGTTCCTGCTGCTCGCCAGCATCCCGCTGGCGGCGGAGCTGGGAGTGCTGTCGATCGGCATGATGTTCGCCGTCGCGCTGCTGGCCGGGGTGGCCCAGGTCTTCAACGACGTGGCGGACCAGACGTACCTGCCGGAGCTGGTCGGCACCGCACAGCTCAGCGACGGCAACTCCAAGCTGGAGGTCGTGCGGTCGGGCGCGTTCCTGGCCGGGCCGGGCGTGGGGGGCGCGCTGGTGCAGTTACTGGGGGCGCCGCGCACGTTGTTCGCCACCGCGCTCGGCGCGCTCGCCTCGGTGCTGTTCCTGAGCACGGTCAAGGCCCCCGACAAGCTGCCCGCCCTCACCGAGCGCGCCCCGCTGCTGCGCGGCATCGGCGAGGGCCTCGCGTACGTGTGGCGCGACCGGCTGCTGCGCATGTTCGTGTCCGCGACGGCGGTCACCAACCTGTGCACCAGCGCCGTGCTCGGCCTGTCGGTGCTGTTCCTGTCCAAGGTGGTCGAGCTGCCCCCCAGCGCCGTCGGCCTGCTGCTCATGTCGGGCGGCATCGGCGGCCTGATCGGCGGCCTGACCGGCTCCTGGCTGTCCAGGCGGTTCGGCACCGCCAGGATGACCTGGCTGGCCGTCACCGTGGGCGCACCCTTCGGCCTGCTGCTGCCGATGACGCAGGCCGACTGGCGGGTGGTGTGCTTCGCGATCACTTCGATCGGGCTCACTTGGAGCGCGACATTGATGAACGTGGGCCAGATCACCTACCGGCAGACGGTGACCCCCGAGCACCTGCTCGGCCGGGTCAACGCGTCGGCGAGGTTCGTCACCTGGGGGATCATGCCGCTGGGCGCGCTGCTCGGCGGGCTCTTAGCCCAGCAGATCGGCGTGCGGGAAGCCCTGTGGGTGATCATGACGGCCCGGCTCCTGGCCTTCCTGCCGCTGCTGTTCTCCCCGCTGCCCCGCATGCGCGACTTCACCAAGGTTCAGGCCAGGTCGTAGACCGCCCCGCTGCGGGCCAGCTCGATCGGTCCGTCGAAACCGCCTCCCATCGCCTCCTCCAGCACCGTGCCCTGGTCGTTCCACGGGACGAGGTGGGTGAGCACGAGCCGGCCGACGCCGGCCTCGGCCGCGTGCCGGGCGGCCTGGCGGCCGGTCAGGTGCAGGTCGGGCGGCAGATCGGGGCCCTCCACGAACGACGCCTCACACAAAAGCAGATCGGCGCCCGTGGCCAGCTTCACCAGCTCGCTCGACTCCCCGGTGTCGCCGGAGTAGGCCACGCACCGGCCGCCGCCGGTCACGCGGAAGCCGTACGCCTCGACCGGGTGGTTGACCAGCCCGGCGGTCAGCGTGAACGGCCCGATCTCGAACGAGTCCGGTGCCAGCGGCACGAAGTCGAACGCGGTCTCCAGACCCGGTTCGTCCGGCATCCCGTACGCGGCCGACAGCCGGACCGGCGCGTCGGCGGGCGCGTAGACGGGCAGGGTGGGGTGCGGCGCGCCGGGCCCGTATGTGCGGACCACGTGGTAGGAGCAGAGGTCGAGACAGTGGTCGGCGTGCAGGTGCGACAGGCAGATCGCGTCCACGTCGTACAGGCTGATGTGGCGTTGGAGCGCGCCGAGCGACCCGTTGCCGAGGTCGAGCAGCATCTTGAACCCGTCCGCCTCCAGGAGGTAGCAGGACGCGGGGCTGTCGGGCCCGGGGAAGCTGCCCGAGCACCCGACGATGGTCACCTTCATGTGGGCTCCTTCCCGATGCGACGCTCCGCGTCGCGACTCGGCCGCTCCGGCCCGGTGTCTTCCCTCGTCGCTCTGGGCGCCAGGCTCCCGTCGCTCCTCGGTCCGGACGCGGCCGAGTGGCCGTTAGAGGTAGTACCCCCCACTGGTGCGACTTCGACCACGTCGATCTCCGGGCCCAGGAAACGCCGCCCGAGCCGGGCGAAGAGCAGGGAGTCGCCGGTGGCGCGGAAGCGGTGCCGGGGGGTGGCCTCGCCTCCCGCCGCCAGATCGCGGTCGTGCAGGATCCGGTAGACGTCCTTGGCCGTCTCCTCGGCGCTGGAGACGAGCGTGACACCGTCGCCGACGACATAGGAGATGGCGCCGGTGAGCAGCGGGTAGTGGGTGCAGCCGAGGATGAGGGTGTCGCACCCGGCGGCCCTGATGGGCTCCAGATACTCGCCCAGGACCTCGATGAGCTCGTCGCTCATCGTCTCCCCGCGCTCGACGTACTCCACCAGGCGTGGGGCGGCCACGCCGGTGAGCTGGACGTCGGGCGCCGCGGTGAAGGCGTCGTGATAGGCCATGGACTCGATGGTGGCCTTCGTGGCGATCACGCCGACCCTGCCCGTACGGGTGGCCCGCACCGCGCGCCGGGTGGCGGGCTGGATCACCTCGACGACCGGCACGTCGTAGCGCTCGCGGGCGTCGCGCAGCACCGCGGCGCTGGCGCTGTTGCAGGCGATCACGAGCATCTTGACGCCGTGCTCGACGAGGTGGTCCATCACCTCCAGGGCGTAGGCGCGGACCTCCGCGATGCGTTTCGGCCCGTACGGCTGGCGGGCCGTGTCGGCCACGTACGTGATGGACTCATACGGCAACTGGTCGATGATCGCGCGCGCGACCGTCAGGCCGCCGACTCCGCTGTCGAAGATCCCAATACTCGCGTCCGGCACGCTCTAGAGGGTAGGCGACCTGCACGATCAACTCTGCGTAAGAATCCTCACAGGTAGGACACATGGGCGTGCGACGGGTGTTGCGTTGGTCACATCCGGGCCGGTCAGCCGCGTCCGACCCGGGCGAGTTGGCGCGACTGGGCGACCAGGCGGCCCGTGGAGTCGCGTACCTCGACCTCCTCGTCGAACCAGCCGTCCGAGATCAGCCGGCCGCTGCCGAGCAGCGTGAGCCAGCCGGGCGCGGGCAGCGCCCGCAGGTGCCAGGTGAGGTCCACGGTCGGCGCCCAGCCCCGCGCGCCCGCCGAGAAGACCACCGGCGGCAGCGCGTCCACGGCCAGCGCCAGCACGTACGGGTCCGGGTCCTGGGGCTCGGCCATCCGGAAGTACGCCCGCGACTCCGGCCGGCCGGTGGGCTCGCCCTTCAGCCAGCCGATCGTGGGCGGGTCGAAGAGCAGCTCCATCTGGGCGTTGAGGTTCATGCCCGATTCGGGCCTGGGGGCGGGGAGCTTGGCGCAGTCCTCGATGCCGGGCATGTCGTATGCCGATTTTTCTGCATAAATCGGCTCCACCTCGTTCAAGGTGGCCGTCGTGATCAGCCCCTCGATGTGCGCCATGTCGTCCTGCACGAGCGTGGCCCTGGCGAACGCGGCCGTCCTGCCCGCCTTGAGCGGCTCGATCCTGACCTGCGCGGGCCCGGCCACCGGCGCCTTCAGGAACTGCGCCGTCGTGCTCACCGGATGCTCGAACGGCGAGGCGTCCACCGCCGCGCGCAGGATCACGGCCATCAGGTAGCCGCCGTTGAGGGGGCCGCCGATCGCGTATCCGGGGTCGAGGCACACGTCGTACGTGCCCTCGTCGACCCTGATCACCTGGGTCGCCTCGTCGAACTTGGTCATCCGCGCCTGCCTCAACTCCGGAATTATGTTCTAGCGCTCGCATAGTCTATGGCATCCCCCTATCAGCGTGCCTACCTGCGAAAACGTGATTCGGTTGAGAAAGTTCGATCATGGCAAGTGTCACCGAACTCATCGGTCAGTCCGTTTGGGACTCGGATGGGATATGGGTCGGCCACGTGGTGGACATCCGCGTGGTCAAGCACAAGGGCGAACTCCAGAAGAGCCACACCGTCTACGGGCTGATCGTCTCCAGCCGCCGCGCGCCGCTGCTGCTCGGCCTCACCCGGGAGAACCAGGACCGCCCGCCCTGGCTCACCCGGACGCTGTCCCGTCTGGTCTATATGGGCTGCACATTCGTGCCGTGGGCGTGCGTCATCGACTACGGAAGCGGCGAGGTCCACATCAATGCGCTCAGAAAGGAGCTCAGCAGGGTCTGAATCTCACTTCAGCACATTGCAAGCGCCCGTCTAGCAACATCAGCTAACTTCTCTGTGGTCCAAAGTCCACATTGTGAGTTGAGTGATGTCTGCGAATAATCCCCCCTATGGCCAGGATCCTGACCGGACCACGGCGTACAACTGGAACCAGGGGCAGCAGCCGGAGAACCCTCCGACGACGCCTCTGACATCGGGACAGCCGTACCCGCCGCAGCAGCCCTACCAGCAGGGGGGCTACGGCCAGCAGGCGTCCCACGGGCAGCAGCCGTACGACCCGCAGCAGGGGTACGGGCAGCAGCAGGGTTATGGGCAACAGCAGCAGCCCGCTTATGACGCCGGCTACGGCCAGCAGGGCTCGTACGGCCAGCAGCAGAGCTGGCAGCAGGGCCAGCAGCAGGCACAGGGCGGCTGGCAACAGCAGCAACCACAGCAGGGCTGGCAGCAGGAGCAGCAGGGCCAGGGCTGGCAGCAGCAGGGCCAGCAGCCCCAGGGCGGCTGGCAGCAGGAGCAGCAGGGTTGGCAGAACGACCAGTACGCCCAGGGCAGCTGGCAGCAGCAGGGGCCCGAGGGGTTCGGCCCGGCGCAACCGGCCAAGAAGGGCCGCAAGACCTGGATCATCGCCGCGGCCGCCGCGCTCGCGGTGATCCTGCTCGGCGGCGGCGCCGTGTGGGCCGTGGGAGCCATCGGCGGCGGCGGCACGCAGCCGAACGAGGTCCTGCCCGCCAACTCGATCGCCTACGCCCGGCTCGACCTGGACCCGGCCGCGAACCAGAAGCTGGCGCTGTTCCAGATCGCCAGGAAGTTCACGGTCACCAAGGACTCCTTCACCGGCGAGGACCCGCGCAAGGCGCTGTTCGACACGATCAACGGCGACTCCGACTCCAAGGTCGACTTCGCCAAGGACGTCGACCCCTGGCTGGGCAGCAGGGTCGGCTTCGCCGCCGTCCCCTCGGGCAAGGACGAGCCCGACTTCGCGGTGGCCGTCCAGATCAAGGACGAGGCGCAGGCCAAGGCCGGCATCGCCAAGCTGATGAAGGGCGAGAAGTACGGCCTCGCCTTCCGCGACGACTACGCGCTGCTGAGCTCGACCCAGCAACTGGCCGACAAGTTCGCGAAGTCCGAGGGCAGCCTCGCGGACAACGCCGAGTTCTCCGACGACATGAGCGCGGTCGGCGAGCAGGGCGTGCTGTCGTTCTGGGCCGACATGGGCGGGCTCATGGAGCTGGCCAAGAAGGAGATCCCGGCCGAGCAGGCCGCGGCCGTCGAGCAGATCAAGGACGCCAGGTTCGCCGGCGCGCTGCGCTTCGACAGCGCGTACGTCGAGCTCGCCGGCGTCGTGCGCGGCGCCAAGGGCATGACCCCCGAGGGTGACCTGCCCAAGGCCAACCTGGGCACGCTGCCCGCCACCACGGCGGCCGCCCTGTCGATCTCCGGCCTCGACCAGATGGTCACCAAGCAGTGGGACCAGATCCAGAAGCAGGCCGCGGCGACCGGCGGCACCGAGGTCAAGCAGATGCTGGAGCAGGCGCAGAGCCAGCTCGGGCTGCAGCTGCCCGGCGACCTGGCCACGATCTTCGGCAAGAACTTCACGCTCGCCGTGGACAGCCAGGGCCTGGACGGCGACCAGATCAAGGGCGGCGTGCGCATCGTCACCGACCCGGCCAAGGCGCAGGCCATCGTCGACAAGGTCCAGCAGGCGCTGACCTCCCAGGGCCAGGGCGCGCCGCAGATCGCCAAGGTCTCCGGCGACGGCGTCTTCACCGTGGCGACGAGCGACGAGTACGCCAAGCAGCTGGCCGGTGAGGGCACGCTCGGCGACTCGGAGACGTTCCAGACGGCGATCCCCAACGCGGGCGACGCCAACTACGCGGTCTTCGTGGACCTGGACAAGGTGGAGAACCTCTACCTCAAGTCCATGCAGGGCGACGAGAAGGCCAACCTGCAGGTGCTGCGGGCCGTCGGGATGAGCGGCACGCAGACCGACAGCGAGGCGACGTTCTCGCTGCGGCTCCTGTTCAACTGAGCGCTCACGTGAAAGAGGCGGCCGGTCGTGGACCGGCCGCCTCTTTCGATGTCGTCGTCAGGCCCAGAGCTGGCCGTCGAGGCGCTCTTCCGCCTCTTCCAGGGTGCCCTCGTAGGCGCCCGTGGACAGGTATTTCCAGCCGCCGTCGGCCACCACGAACACGATGTCGGCGCGCTCGCCCGCCTGGACCGCCTTCTTGGCCACGCCCAGCGCCGCGTGCAGCGCCGCGCCCGTCGAGACCCCGGCGAAGATGCCCTCGGAGGCCAGCAGCTCGCGCGTGCGCCGCAGCGCGTCGGCCGAGCCCACGGAGAAGCGGGTGGTCAGCACGGACTCGTCGTAGAGCTCGGGGATGAAGCCCTCGTCCACGTTGCGCAGCCCGTAGACCAGCTCGCCGTAACGGGGCTCGGCGGCGACGATCTGCACGTCCGGCACCCGCTCGCGCAGGAACCGCCCGACGCCCATCAGCGTGCCCGTCGTGCCGAGCCCGGCCACGAAGTGGGTGACGGTGGGCAGGTCCTCAAGGATCTCCGGGCCGGTGCTCTCGTAGTGCGAGCGCCAGTTGGCCGGGTTTCCGTACTGGTAGAGCATGACCCAGGAGGGATTCTGGGCCGCCAGCTCCTTGGCCACGCGGACGGCCTCGTTGGAGCCGCCCGCCGCGGGCGAGGAGATGATCTCCGCGCCCCACATGCGCAGGAGCTGACGGCGCTCCTCCGAGGTGTTCTCGGGCATCACGCAGATCAGCTTGTAGCCCTTGAGCTTGGCCGACATGGCGAGCGAGATGCCCGTGTTACCGCTGGTGGGCTCGAGGATCGTGCAGCCGGGCGTGAGCCGGCCGTCCTTCTCGGCCTCCTGGATCATCCACAGGGCGGGCCTGTCCTTGATCGACCCGGTCGGGTTGCGGTCTTCGAGCTTGGCCCAGATCCGCACGTCGGCGGAGGGCGACAGCCGCGGCAGCCCCACGAGCGGGGTGCGGCCGACCGAGTCGATCAGCGATTCGAACCGCATGTCACCCGCCGGCGACGGCAGGCAGCACGGTGACCGTGTCGCCGTCGGACAGCGGTGTGCCCAGGCCGCCCAGGAAGCGCACGTCCTCGTCGTTCAGGTAGACGTTGACGAAGCGGCGCAGGCTGCCCGCGTCGACCAGACGCTCCTTGATGCCCGGGTGGCGCGACTCAAGATTGCTGATCAGCTCTTCGAGGGTGGCGCCCTCGGCGTCGACGGCCTTGGCGCCGCCGGTGTAGTTACGCAGGATGGTCGGAATGCGAACCTCGATGGCCATCGCCCTCAGTCTCCTCAGATCAGGTCGTCGTCCCATCGGCAGCAACGCCGACGGCTGAATGCGGATTCCGGGCTACTGACAGTCGTAAACGACGACAGCCGGAGTGTGCGCGAACAGAAAGCTCTGCACCGGCCTGACCATCATGGGAGAAACCTTACCTCTTCCTCGGTTATCACTCCGTCGAGGATGCGGTACGAGCGGAACTCCACCTCGGCCTCGTCCCGCGTGGAGACCAGGACGTAGTGGGCGTTCGGCTCGGAGGCGTAGGACACGTCGGTGCGTGACGGGTACGCCTCGGTGGCCGTGTGGGAGTGGTAGATCACGACGGGCTCCTCGTCGCGGTCGTCCATCTCACGCCAGACGCGCAGCTGCTCCATCGAGTCGAAGCGGTAGAAGGTGGGCGAGCGTTCAGCGTTGTCCATGGGGACGAACCGCTCGGGGACATCGTCCTTGCCCGCGATCACCCCGCACGCCTCGTCGGGGTGGTCGGCGCGGGCATGGGCGACGATCTTGTCCACCAGTTCCTGCGAGATCGACAGCATGCCCGGAAGCTACCAGAGGGCTCGGACCAGGCTGTCCTGGAGGTAGGTCAGCC
Source organism: Nonomuraea sp. NPDC005650 (assembly GCF_040605375.1). Taxonomy (NCBI): domain Bacteria; kingdom Bacillati; phylum Actinomycetota; class Actinomycetes; order Streptosporangiales; family Streptosporangiaceae; genus Nonomuraea; species Nonomuraea sp. NPDC005650. The sequence goes on along the minus strand of NZ_JBEXCR010000020.1, from coordinate 10,746 downwards.
AGTCGTAGGTGAGATAGGCGGGGTAGCGGGGGTCGTCCTCGGACATCACGGCGATCTCGTCGTGGACCTCCTCGGTCACGTCGAGCTTGGTGCCGAGCGTCAGGCGCACGTCGTTGAGCGAGCGCAGCCAGGCCTGGGCCTGCTCGGGCGTGAGCTCGGCGCGGCCCGACCTGGCGGTGTCGAACACGGTCTGCGCGTCGGCCCGCTTGCCGTCACGCAGCGTGGCCTCGGTGTAGCGGCGGAACTCCATCGAGTCCTTCGCGTCCTCGTACGCCGACGGGAACAGCCTGGCCAGCACCGGGTCGGACGGCGCCTCTCCCCCACCGATGCCCAGCGCCCGCTCCAGCGGGTCGTCGCTGGTCCGCCCCGGCTCCACGATGCCCAGCATCATCGACACGAGCGAGCGCAGGAGCGAGACCTCCGCGGCCTCGAACTCCGCGACGACGCCGCCGGTCTTGCCCGGCGAGAACCCCGATGTCACCCTCGCCGCCTCACTGACCTCATGTGCCTCACTTGACCGAGTCCGGCTGGAGCGTCGCCCACAGGCCGTAGGAGTGGAGAATCTGCACATCGCGTTCCATCTCTTCCCGCGTGCCACTGGACACGACGGCCTTGCCCTTCTGGTGTACGTCCAGCATGAGTTTCTCGGCCTTCTCCTTCGTGTAGCCGAAGACCGTTTGGAAGACATAGGTCACGTAGGACATGAGGTTGACCGGGTCGTTCCAGACGATGGTCACCCATGGCAGATCGGGTCGGACGTCCGATGACGGACGCTCAACGGCGATTGGAGCGGTGCTACCCACATCCCCGAGTCTGCCCTATCTGGGCCGTAGTCTTCGAGTCGTGACAATGACCATGAGCACTGCGTTGCTCACAGATCACTATGAGCTGACGATGCTGCAGGCGGCGCTACGGAGCGGAGCGGCGCACAGGCGCGCCGTTTTCGAGGTGTTCGCCAGACATCTGCCAGGTGGCAGGCGCTACGGGGTTGTCGCCGGGACAGGGCGTGTCCTGGACGAGCTGGAACGCTTCCGTTTTGGTGAGGAAGAACTCACCTATTTGCGGGAGAAGCATGTCGTCGACGAGGACACTCTGGCGTTTCTCGCCGATTACCGGTTTTCCGGGAACGTCTACGGCTACCGCGAGGGCGACCTCTACTTCCCCGCCTCCCCGATCATGATCGTGGAGGGGACCTTCGCCGAGGCCGTGCTGCTGGAGACCCTCACGCTGTCGATTCTGAACCACGACTGCGCCATCGCCTCAGCCGCCTCCCGCATGACCAACGCCGCGGGCAAGCGGCCGCTCATCGAGATGGGCTCGCGCCGCACCCACGAGAGCTCCGCCGTGGCCGCCGCCCGGGCCGCGTACATCGCGGGTTTCGCCTCCACCTCAAACCTCATGGCCGGGTACGTCTACGGCGTGCCCACAGCCGGCACGGCGGCGCACGCGTTCACGTTGCTGCACGACTCGGAGAAGGCGGCGTTCGAGGCCCAGATCGCCTCGCTCGGCCGCAAGACGACGCTGCTGGTGGACACGTACGACGTGACCGAGGCGGTGCGCACGGCCGTGGAGCTGGCGGGGCCCGAGCTGGGCGCGGTCCGCATCGACTCCGGCGACCTGGCCGCCGCCGCGCAGGAGGTGCGCGAGCAGCTCGACTCGCTCGGGGCCTTCGAGACCCGCATCCTGGTCACCTCCGACCTGGACGAGTACGCCATCGCCGCGCTCGCCGCCGCCCCCGTCGACGGCTACGGCGTCGGCACGTCCCTGGTGACCGGGTCCGGCGTGCCCACGGCGGCCCTGGTGTACAAGCTGGTGGCCAGGGAGACGGCCACGGGGAAGCTGGAGGCCGTGGCCAAGCGCTCGGTGGGCAAGCCGTCGCGCGGGGGCCGCAAGCAGGCGTACCGGCTCCTGGACGACGCGGGCATCGTGGAGACCGAGCTGATCACCACCGGCGGCCTGGCCCCCGAGGACGGCATCCCCCTGCTGCACGAACTCGTGCGCGACGGGCAGGTCGTGGGCGGCGAGCCCCTGTCGGCCGCCCGCGATCGCCACGCCGCCGCCGTCGCCAGCCTCCCCCAGGAGGCCCTGCACCTCGGCAGGGGGTACGCGGCCATCCCCACGGAGTTCGCCTGACGCGCCCGCCGGGCCGGGGCGGGCGGGCCGGTGCGCGGGCCCGGTCATTAGAGTGCTGAATATGGGGATCGCACTGATCATCGTCGATGTGCAGAACGACTTCTGCGAGGGCGGCAGCCTGCCCGTGGCCGGCGGCTCGGAGGTGGCGGCGGCGATCACCCGCCACGTGGCCGAGCACGGCTATGACCACGTGGTGGCGACCCGCGACTACCACGTCTCGCCCGGCGACCACTTCGCCGAATCGCCCAACTACGTCTCCACCTGGCCGGCCCACTGCGTGGCCGGGACCCCGGGGGCGGACTTCCACCCGTCGTTCGACGTGTCGGCGGTGGAGGAGGTGTTCAGCAAGGGCGCCTACGCGGCCGCGTACAGCGGGTTCGAGGGCCTGTCGGGCGACGGCGTCCCGCTCGCCGAGTGGCTCAGGGAGCGCGGGGTCCACGAGGTGGACGTCGTGGGCATCGCCACGGATCACTGCGTGCGCGCGACGGCGCTCGACGCGGTCAAGCACGGGCTGGCGGTGCGGGTGCTGCTGGACCTGACGGCCGGCGTGGCCCCGACGACCACGGAGGTTGCGCTGGCGGAGCTGAAGGACGCGGGCGCCACCCTCCGGGGCGCCCCTGTCATGGGCTGACTGATCACGAGGTGTATGCGGTAGGCAACACTGAGTTCATGTGATATTCAAGAGGACGAACCCCCTCCGGAGCCGTAGTAATACGGAGAGTCACAAACTCCTTTTCGCGGGAGGTAGATACATGCTGGCCATCTCCTTGGGTGTGGCCTGGCTCGTCCTCGGCCCTCTCTGCCTGTGGCTGCTCATCCGGGGCAGCACCGGCGAGCGGATGGCCGCGCTCGTCACGCTGGCGCTGCTGGAAGGCGGCACGATCGCGATGGGCGCCGAGGAGCGGCCCGTACCCGCCCCTCCGGCGATCGTGGCCAACGTCGTCGCCGCCTGCCAGGAGCGCGTCCCGGTCCCCCACTCGGCCAAGCTGGGCCACGAGATCGTGCTGACCTGGGCGGCGGAGCCGCGAGAGTGCGGCGCGGCCGCGGTCGTGGTCCGGGCCGAGGGGCGCAGGCTGCGCCTGTGGCTGTACGAGGGCCCGGGCGTCGGCAGCCGCCTGGCCGTGCTCCCGGGGCACCATCAGCACGTGTTCACGCTGCCCGTGCACGTCAAGAGCGGCACGGCGGCGCTGAGGCTTCCCATGCGAGAAAATCCGGAATACGTCCTCACCGACGGCCGCACCGGGCGACGCATCCCTCAGGCGTAGCGCCAGGGGCGGCTCCCCCGGAGGGGCCGCGGGAGGGGCCGCGCCTCAGGGCTTGGCCACGGCGAGCCTCAGCGCGTCGTCGAGCCGCGCGAAGACCTCGAACGCGTGCCGCAGCCCGGTGATCGACAACACCCTGGCCACGACCCCCTGGACCCCTCCGAGCAGCAGCCGGGTCCCTCTCGACTCGCATCGCTGCATGACGCCGACGAGCTCGTTCATCCCCATGGAGTCGCAGAACGAGAGCTCGCCCAGGTCCAGGATCAGGAAGGGCTTGGGGGGAAGGGCCCAGACGGGTGCGAGGTGCTCGCGCAGCACCTGCAGGGCGTTGACGTCGAGCTCGCCTTCGAGCTTGACGATGATGGCGTTTCGAGAGAGGCCGGAAGTCACGCTCAGCGTCGGCTTTCTGGTGACCTCAGACGACATGGGCAAAGTCCTTCTGCGTTCCCGAGACAAGCCAAGAGTGGTTGTTGCCTCTTCCGTCGAGTTTCTAACAGATGGGCATGGTTCTGTGGCCAAACGCACAGAGTCACCCATCGTCACGGGCGACCGGCCCGCGCAGCGCCGGGGGGCGGAGCGCCGCGCGCGACGGCTCCCTCAGGCTGCCCCGAAGGCGATCACATAGGCGGCGAGCAGCACGGTCAGGACGATCACCAGAGCCCCCGTGCCACTGATCACCATGACGACGCTCGTCCGCTTCACCATCCAGCGGATGGCCGCCACCCGGTACGACCAAGATCTCCAGCAGGTAGAGCTCACGCTCTGGTTCCGGTTGAGTTGGGCATCGCCATCGAGGTGCAGCCGCTGGGCCGGCTTTGGCACAGATGTTTCTCTGATTCGATGTGCCACGCGCGCTCCTCAAGGACGCAGAGGCACCCGCCGCACCAGTAGGCGCTTCGTCTTTCCCCCGGCCGCGATCACCCGGTCAGGATTCGCGGCCATATAGCCGGAAACCGACCAATCCTCAAGTTACAGTTGTGCCTGCATGTCGTCCTGCGTAGCGTCAATTGCGCGGCGAGTGGCCAGGCAGAGCCTGGCGATCAGCTGGCGGTCAACGACCTCCAGCATTGCTCCTCTACAGATCGTGCAGCACACTGATCCAATGAAGCTCCCCCCCGACTGCACCATGCCGGAATTGGAGTCATAATGCCTCCCGCAGGAGCCTTCTCGCGGACACGGACACTGCTGGACGGGCGCGACAATCATCGCGAACTCATCCGCCTAGGCCATGCCATCAATCAGAGCTCAAATCCTCCTCCCGACCACCTCATTCATTCCATATCGCACATGCATGGCGAGATCGGTTGAGCCCATGGACAGGCGACAGTGGACTTCTCTGAGTTTCAATATTATTGTCATTCTCGTCGCCGCGTTGCTCGGCGTGGCTCAAAACCTCGCCGCCGACCAAGCCGACTCAGCCCTTAATCAGGTCATTCAAAAAGGCGCACTGCCGATCATGGGTGCACTGGTCCTCCTTCTGATCCTGGGACATATTGTTATATATCGAATGGAACATCCGCCTGCGCCTCGTCGACAGTGGGACGCGACTCAGATCCCGTACCCAGGACTGGAGGCTTTTACGGAGACTGAGGCATCTGTCTTCTTCGGTCGGGATGATCAGGCAAATGAACTTATCAAGCGCCTACATGCCGGACACGATGAGGCCTTCGTGGTCGTTGTGGGCGCCTCGGGCAGCGGAAAATCTTCTCTGGTGCATGCCGGACTGCTGCCACGCCTCCGATCCAGAAAGTGGATCATCCTGCCCACTGTTTCGCCGAAAACCGATCCAGTCGGCTCACTGGCCACGGCTTTGGCCGACGAAGGGCTGGACCTACGCCACACGGTCAGTAAGTTGCGCAACGACAGCAGCTCCCTTGCACAGTTAATCACTCAGGTGCGACAGCAAAAGGGGCGCCGCCTCGGACGCGTCCTTCTTATGATCGACCAGATGGAGGAGTTGTTCACTCTGTCCGGCGGTCATGACCGAGAGGCCTTTCTCACCCTCATCGCCGAGGCATTGGCAGCCGACCGCCGTCTTTGGGTGGTCGGCACGGCTCGAATAGAGTTCCTGCGTAATTTCCTCGAGACGTCCCATGCCTCCTTGTTCGGTCATCCTCTGGCGCTCGGCGCCATCACCCGCGCCGACCTGCGAATGGTCATCGAAGAACCTGCAGCCCTGGCCGAGATGAAGTTCGCTCCCGGCCTGGTCGCCAAGATCGTCGAGGACACGGGGACGAGTGACGCACTTCCGCTCCTCGCTTACCTGTTGCAGGAGCTCTACTTCGCCGTGGGGCCCGGCCGAATCGTGACCGTTGAGGACTACGTGAGGTTGGGCGGAGTCTCCGGAGCTCTGGCACGTCAGGCTGATCAAGTGCTGCTCGATCTGCGGGGCGAGGAGGATATGTCGACGATTCTCAACGTGCTCTTCCGTTTCGTGACAACGGACGGGGCCCAGGTCACTCGCCGGATCGTGCCCCTCGCCCCCTTGTCCACCGCCGAACGCAGGGTCGTCGACTCCTTTGTCGACGCCCGACTCTTGGTGACCGATCTGACGAACGGCAGCGCCGTCGCCCAGGTGGCCCATGAGGCCCTGTTCCGGCAATGGCCTCCGCTGCGCCAAGAGGTGGAGGCGAGATCTGAGCAACTCCGCCAACGTGCCGAGCTCGAGCGCTGGACAATGGACTGGCAGCATTCCGGGCGAAAATTCGATTACCTGCTTACCGGTGAGCGACTCCAACTCGCCCTGCAATGGGTCGACCACATCGGCGAGCACCTGCCAGAGGTGGTCCACGAGTTCATCAATCAATCGAAAAGCCGTGATCTGGCCTATCTCCGCTCGGTCTCCGAAAGCGTGGCCGAGTACGTCCTCGCGAATGTGGAGAAGCATCCGGATCTTGCCGTCATTCTCGCACTGGCCGCCCTGTCGGAATGTCCGCCGACCGGCCACGCCGTCCGTGCCCTGTTCGCCTCGCTCGCCTTCAACCATCTGGCCGACGTCATGGTCGGCCACAACGACAGCCTGTGGCGACTCGCTTGGTCACCGGATGGGCGACGCATCGCAACGACGTCGGTCGACAGCACAGCGAGGATCTGGGACACCACCACCGGTTCGTGCGGCGCGGTCCTTGGCGGACACACACGCACAGTAGAGTCCGTGGCCTGGGCGCCTGACTCCACGCACCTGGCAACCGCGTCCAGAGACGGCATCATCCGAATCTGGACTACTGAGGGAGCGCTGGCCTCCACACTGAGCCAACCGAACGATGTGATCCGGGCGGTTCAATGGTCGCCGGATGGCCGGCAGATCGCATGCGGAGCCGATCAGACGGTCCGCGTGTGGGATGTCGCCAGGGGTGAGATAGACCGTGAGTTCACAGGGCATCGGGACCACGTCTTCGCCGTGGCCTTCTCCCCAGACGGAAGCCGGCTCGCAAGCTGCTCCCATGATCGTACGATCCGAATCTGGGATTTCGCCACGGGAGAAGCGCTGGTGTTGGAGGGACATCAGGATCTTGTCGAGGGCATCTCCTGGTCTCCCGATGGCTCGCGGATCGCCTCGGCCTCCAGCGACCAAAGCGCACGGATATGGGACGTCGCCTCGGGTAGGCAGGTGTTGCTCATCCGCGGGCACAGCGACAGCGTGTGGGGCGTTCAATGGTCTCCCCACGGAGATCGACTGGCCACGTGCGGAGCCGATCGGACAGCGCGCATCTGGAACCCTGAGAACGCAGCCGAGATCGTCGCGCTACACGGGCACAGTGGAGACGTATTCGACATTTGCTGGTCACCCGATGGTGCCCAGGTCGCCACCGCCTCGGACGACGGCTCGCTCCGCACCTGGACCGTGAATCCACGAGGTGCCGAACAAGTGCTCCTCACAGGACATGCTGCTCCGGTTCGGCGCGCGCTGTTTTTGCCACCTCTGGCGGATGATCAACGAGAGCTCGCTGTTACCTGCAGTGACGATCAGACAGTCCGGGTGTGGGATATCGCGACCGGCGAATCCGTACACGTCCTCCACGAGCACCAGGACGCTGTCATGGGCATGGCCGTGGCGGACGGCATGGTGCTCACCTGTTCCAAAGATCGGACCGCCCGCATCTGGCACGGCTTGGAGAGCAATCCTGAGATTAGGCATGTGCTGCCCTGCACCGACGGCATTGCGGAGGCTGTGGCCTTGTCGGGCGATGTCGCCGCAGTCGCTGGGCGAGACAATGTCATCAGGCTCTGGAGCACGGTCGATGGAACTCAGACGCAGGTGCTGTCCGGACACAAGGACTGGGTAGTGGACATCGCATGGTCGAGGTCCGGCCGGTTCCTGGCGTCGGCGTCCGACGATCGCACTGCCCGCATCTGGGACGTTGCTACCCATCAGGACATACGAATCCTCAGTGGTCACGAGAGTTGGGTCGACTCGGTTGCGTGGTCGCCTGACGACCGTTTCGTGGTTACAGGATCGGCCGATCGGACACTAAGGGTGTGGAATGTCGCCACAGGCGAACAGGTCGCTGTGATGTCCGGCCACCAAGATCGTGTTCATGCCGTCTCGTGGTCCCCCGATGGCGCACACATCGCGACGGCTTCCCACGACAGCACGATCAGGCTCTGGGACGCACATACCCATACAGAAGTCGGTGTCATTGGGGTCCATCGCGACAAAGCGACATCAGTCGCATGGAGTCCCGACAGCAGTTGTGTCATCTCCGGCTCCTACGATGGCACTGCCCGGGTCTGGAAATCCAGGGTGGATCTCGACGAGCTCAAGGCCCGAGCAAGGACCAGGGCGTTCAGATCCCTTACTGAGCAAGAGCGACGCTCGCATCTGCTACCGGCTACCGGCGAAGCCTGATCGGATGTCCGTTGAGAAATTCGCTGCATGCCGCGCTCAGCCGCGTTGACGTCATCGACGAGGAGTTCTGTGTCTCGATTCGCCGCCAGACGGATCGGCGTTCACCTGGCTCAGGTGGGTCGTTTCTGCTGCTCGATGTGCTGCTTGAGAACGGTCAGCGGGGCGCCGCCAACCGACCCGGCGAAGTAGGAGCCGGACCAGAAATGATCACCCTGCAGGTGCTTGCGGAGGTGGACGCCGAACTCCTTGCGCAGCATCCGAGCCGAGACCCCCTTCAGCGAGTTGACCAGCTTGGACAAGGCGACCTTGGACGGATGGTGGACCAACAGGTGGACGTGGTCGTCCTCGCCGTTGAACTCGCGAAGTTCGACCTCGAAGTCGGCGCAGACCTCCCGCATGATCTGTTCGCATCGGATCAGCATCGGGTCGGTGAAGGCCCCACGCCGATACTTAGTGACAAAGACCAAATCGGCATGAAGGTGGTGGACGACCTGCCGCCCTGTGCGTACATCGGGATTCGGTTTCCATCTCGGTGACATAAACCAAACGATACGATCACGGTGTGGAGACGGTGACGCGGGCGCATGTGGCCCGCCTGGAGCTAAGCGCGGCCCAGGCAGCGGTGCTCGACCGGCAGGCGCACACCGCCCGCGCGCTGTGGAACCTGCTGCACGAGTACTTCACCTTCCGGCAGGGCCGGTTCGCGACGTTAAAGGAATGCGACGAGGCGATCCGGGCGGCTCGTCGTGAGATCGACTGGATGAGCCAACTGCCCGCCCAGGCGGCTCAGGCGGTGCTGAAGACCTACCGGCAGGCGTGGGCCAGCTTCTTTAACCCTGAGCACCCCGCCCAACGCCCGACGTTCAAGGCCCGGTTCCGATCCCGGCCGGCCGTCGACGTGCCCCAGGCCCGCGACCTGCAGATCAAGCAAATCAACCGGCGATGGGGCGCGGTCAACCTGCCCAAGATCGGGCGGGTGCGGTTTCGGTGGACCAAGGACCTGCCCGGCCTCACCAAGAGCGGCCCGGCCGGGCGGATCACCGGAGCCCGGCTGGTCAAGCACGCCTTCGGCTGGCAGATCGTGTTCCGGACCCAGACCATGGCCGCCCCGGTCACCAACAGCCGTCCTGGTCCGGCTGTGGGGATCGACCGGGGGATCACCGTCGCCTTGGCGTTGTCGGACCACAGCATGCGCGAGCACGGCCCCTGGCTCACCAGCGGTGAGCGTGAACACCTGCGCCGCCTGGAGAAGAAATCCGCCCGCAGGCGCGCTGCCCGTCCCCCCGGACAGCCGATCTCTCATCGGCTGGCCCGCACCTACGCCCAGATGGCCAGGCTCCGCGCGACAGCCAAGCGCCGAGCGGTCAACTGGCAGCACCAGACCACCACCGAACTCGCCGACACCTTCAGCGTGGTCGTGGTGGAAGATCTGAACATCACGAACATGGTCCGCTCGGCCAAGGGCACGATCGAACGACCCGGCCGGAACGTGGCGCAGAAGGCAGGGCTGAACCGCGCCATCACCGGCGAGGCGTGGGGCCGCACGATCACCCTGCTGGAGTACAAAACCCGTGATCGCGGCGGGCTGGTGGTGAAGGTCCCCGCCCCGGGCACGTCGCAGACCTGCCACCGGTGCGGGCACCGCGACGCGGCCTCCCGGGACGGCATCCGGTTCTCGTGCGCCAACCCCGCGTGCGGGTGGACCGGCCACGCCGACACCAACGCCGCGATCAACATTCGCAACGCCGCAGGAACTGTGGTGTCAGGACGTGGAGACCTCGGGGCTGCCCGGTCTGCGAAGCGTCAACCCCCGCGCGCCGCTTGACCGCGACGCGATGGGAGAATCTCCGGCCTTCAGTCTTCAGGCCGGGGAGGAGTTCAAAACGAGGACTGGTTCTATATCGATATCTCCTCTCCTCCTATCTCCGGGGGTGGCGCTGCTCACGCATCTGGAGGTCGTGCCCTGGATGCGCAACCAGGGCATCGGCACCGCGCTGCTCTGGGCCGCCGAGGAGCGGCTCCTGGCCGACGGCCACGACCAGGTCGCCCTCGGCGTGGGCCTGGACAACCCCGACGCGCTGAGGCTGTACGTACGCCGCGGCTACGCCGAATGGCCGCACGGCGAGGTGGCCACCACCGACGTCGTCTACCACCCCAACGGCGGGCTCGAACTCCGGCCCGAGCTGTGCCGCATCCTCGTCAGAAAGCTCGGCTGACATCCATTGGAGCATCCGCCCCACCGGCCGAATCACACCTCGCCCCCGCCAACGCCCTGTCGGCCGAACCGCACGTCAACCCCACGCCAACGTGCCGTCAGCCGCCCCCCGGGACACGCCGACGCCGTTGGCGGAACCGCCAACAAAGCCGACTGCTTCGCCCGGCGCCCGGCTAGCCCCGTTTTCCGCATATGAAGTTGTTTGAAGATCGCTGGGTTGCTGTGGTGATCGTCATCACGGTATGACCTGGCTGGTGAGACAGCGTGCGCAGTGGGGCCAGGCCAGT